>JBAPYG010000398.1:0-14437 GCA_049284615.1 Acidimicrobiia bacterium | reverse complement strand
ACTATGTGCCTCGTGCCGACGCGATCATTCGCGTCCCGGCGCTCGTGTTCCATGGCACAGCCGACCAGGTCGTCCCGATCGCAGGCAGTCGCCAACTGAAGGCGCGGGTCGGCGAGCTCGTGGAGCTCGTCGAGACCCCGGCGGCCGGCCATGTGCTCAGCTGGAATGCAGACCCGAAGCGGTATGAGGCTCATCTGGCTCGATTCCTGGATCGGGCTGGTTGAGGTTCGGCTAGAACTGGACCGCAGCGGCTGCCCAATGGAAGCCGGCGCCAAAAGCGGTGAGGACCACCAGGTCTCCTTCATGGATAGCGCCCGAGTTGACCGCCTCCCACATGGCGAAGGGCACCGTGGCCGAGCCGGTGTTCCCGTACTCACGCACGTTGGTGTACACCAACGATTCGTCGAGACCGAGTCTCTTCCGAACCGCCTCGATGATGCGGATATTGGCCTGATGTGGGATCACCAGCTTCACCTCACCGATTCCCATCCCCACTCGCTCCAGCACCTCGATCGCCGCCTCGGACATCCTCCTCACGGCCTCGGTGAACACCTTGCGCCCGTCCATGACGAGGCGGTTGTAGTCACCACTCGCCAACGACTCCGCGTTGAATGGGTTACGGGTGCCCCCCGCCGCCAGGGTGAGGATCTCGGCAGCACTCCCGTCGGTCCCGGCAACGACATCCAGCACCTTCGCCCGACCACCTTCGGGCCCGAGCACTACGGCACCAGCACCATCGCCGAACAAGACCGCAGTCGCCCGGTCCTTCATCGAGATCATCCGGGAGATCAGCTCGACCCCGATGACCAGGATCTTCTTCGGATCGACCGTGATGCGTGACTTGGCCACGTCCAGGGCCTGAACGAAGCCGGCGCAGCCACTTCCCCCCAGGTCGTAGGTCGGCACGCTGCGACAGCCGAGGCGATTCTGAACCAGCGCCGCTGTGTCGGGCGTCATCATCTCCGGAGTGTCGGTCGCAACAACGATCTCGTCGATGTCGTCGGGAGTCAGGTTGGCGTCCTTCAGGGCCGAGATGGCCGCATCGGCCGCCAAGGTCATGGTGCTCTCGTCATCGGCGGCGAAACGCCGTCGCTCGATGCCCGTCCTCTTCGTTATCCAGGCGTCAGACGTGTCCACCCAGGCGGCCCAGTCGTCATTGGTGACCACGCGTCGGGGGGCATAGCCGCCAAAGCCGAGGATGTGTGCCACGACCGGAGACTAGGGCCGTGGCGCGTCGATTGCTCCTCTCATCAACGCCGCGGAACCTGCCGAACCTCGATCCGCTGGTCGAGGTCGAACACAGCGCCGGCGAGTCTCATGACTTGCTCTCGAGCCAGCTCATCGAGCACCAGGTAGGCATCCACCAGCTCGGACATCGGTTGGTCGGGATAGAGATGAGCCGCCACCAGCCCACTCGCCAGAGTGCCATTGTCGACGAGCTCGAGCTCGTCACGCATCTGCTCGAGCGCAGTTGCGAATTCCACGTCAGACGGGACCTCCCTCTGCAAAGAGCTCAGCTCGGCAAGCACCTCGTCCGAGATCTGGTCGAGCCCGGCCGGATCGCCGCTGGACATGACGAAGGCCTCGGCGAATTCGTCCGGGTCTCTCTGCAGGTCGATTCCCGCCTGGATCGAGTAGGTGGCGGAGAGCTCTTCTCGAACCCGCTCCCTCAACCGCGCCGTGAGGATCAACTCGAGAAGCCGAGCAACCAAGCGATCCTGAAACGACGGCTCGAACTCGTTCGTGAAGAACATCCCCACCTGACCCTGCTCACCCGATCCGGCCTCGACGGTGGTCACCTGGACGTCGCGCGGGGGCAGAGGCTGGTGATCCACGTAGCCGCTGGCATCGCCGCCCCCAGGCAGAGTGCCGATGTAGCTTGCGGCCAGGCGCGTCATCTCGGCGGTGTCGAAATCCCCGACGAGAGCGAAAGCGAAGTCGGCAGCGTTCCCGAACCGCGATGCGAAGGCTCGCCTGGCAGCGCCCAGGTCGAAATCGGAGAGCTGATCGGCGTCCGGGACCACGAAGTAGCGGGGATCATCTCCGTAATAGGAACGGTTCATCGCCTCTTCGAAGAGCAGATCCGGCAGATCGTCCCGCGAGGTGTTGAGAGTCCTCATCTCGTCGAGCACGGCATCGACCGCGGTTGCGTCGAACCGGGGCTCGGTGATCGTCAGATGGATCAACTGGAACATCGTCTCCACGTCCGCCAACGCCGCGCTGGCCTCGAGCCCCTGCCTCGTCTCGGATATCCATGGTTGGACCGCGACGATCCGACCGGTCAGGATCCGTCTCAGTGCAGGCACGTCGAACCCGGCCACGCCACTCCGACCGACGATCTCCGTCATCAGGAAAGCCTCGGGGAGGTCGGGGACGTCGATCAGAGACAGCCCGCCGAACCCCTCGATCTGGGCCAACACCGCCTGGGGTGCGATGTCGCTCTCCCAGAGGTAGACGGTGGCGCCATTGCCGAACTCGAGTGTGGTGTACTCGAAACGAGGGTCGATCGAAGACGACACGATCGGAGCAGGCTCGGGCCTCTGCATCAGCACGGTCTTCTCGGTGCCGGTGTCTCCGCGGGGATCGATCTGGGCCGTCGGGAGCCCCTCGAGAACCTCGAGGATCCGGTCTTCGCCCGGGATGACGGCATCGGCGTCGTCGGGGCCGAGCGCCAGCACCGCCGGCTGGCGGTCGATCACCAGTCCCAGCGCGTCGTCGATGTCCGCTGCGGTTAGACGGGCCACGATCGCCGACTCGACCTCGAATCGCTGGCTGGGGCTCATCAGGTCGCCTCCACCCAGGTGATGCCCGACTATCTGGTCCACGAACTCGATGTCCTGGGTGCTCTCGCGCTGCTCGTAGACCTGTTTGGAGTAGTTGGTGTACGCCGCGATGGCACGCTCGAACTCCTCGTCCGTGATGCCATGCCGCCGGACACGCTCGACTTCCTCCAGCACCTGCACGAGACCTTCATCGCCCCGGCCGGCTCGCATCTCGGCATCGACACCGACGATGCCGAGGGCACGGGTCCAGCCCAGGTCCACGACCGTGGCCCCGAGCAGCGCTCCCTTGCCTGAGGAGGCGTCGTCACTGAGCCGGTCGGCGAGGATCTGCACTCCGATCGAGGTCGCCAGGGTCGCCTCGTAGTCGCCCACGGTCGTCATCGTCGGGTTGGCCACGGGCCAGAGTGCCGTGATCCCCGCGGTCACAGCCTCCTCGTCGACGTATGAGGACACGGCGGGTTGCTCTGGTGGCTCGTAGGAGGGGGCCATCCGGCCAGGAGGGTCGTCATCGTCGGGCAGGTCGGTGAATGCATCGACGATCATCTGGACGATCTCTTCATGATCGAAGTCACCAACCGCGGCCACGGCCATGCGACCGGGGCGGTACCAGTCGGCATAGAAGCTCTCCAGCACTTCGGGCGTCGCCGCCAGGATCGAATCACGATCCCCGATGGGCTGGTGCCCCTCGTACGCGGTGCCCGACAGGATCAAATCCTCGATCTGCTCGTTCACCCTCGCCCCGAACCCCTGGGCCCTGGTCCTCCACTCGTCGAGGACCACTCCCCGCTCCTCGAGGACGTCGGTCTCGGTCAGGGTGGCGCGACCCGCCCATTCACGCAGGACTTCGATTCCCAGGGACACCAGATCGTCGTCGTCGGTGGTCAGGCTCAGCTCGTAGACCGTCTCGTCATACGATGTGAATGCGTTGATGTCCGGCCCGAATCGGGGCCCGAATGCCTCCAAGACGTCGATCAACTCGTTACGGGGGTAATTCTCGGTCCCGTTGAACATCATGTGCTCGAGGAAATGGGCCATCCCGGCCTGGCCTGGTTCTTCTTGGACCGAACCGGCATCGACCATCAGTCGCAGCTCGACACGACCTCCGGGTGAGTCGTTCTCTCGAACGTAGTACGCCAGCCCATTCTCCAACTGGCCCCGTACCACTTCGGGGTCGATCGGCAGCGCGAGATCGGTGGAAGGGTCACTCGAGGTCGTCGAGGTCGTGCTGGGCCCGGGAACGACCGAGGTCGTCGTCGACGAATCGACGGCCGATGTGCACGATGCGAGCACGAGCGCCAGCACCGTGATGACGACACCGGGTCGAATGTGGCTCCTCATGGACTCCTCGCTCCGAATGAACGATAAGACGCCGCCAGGTTCTACTCCCCGGTCGGTACGGCCTTCCTCGCCAACCAGTCCACGCACATCGCGGCGACGGCGCGTGTTCGGAGCGAGGCGATGGCGTCGAATCCGTGTTGTGCTCCCGGCACCTCGAAATAGGTCGCGTCCACCCCGCCGTCACGCAGGGCCGTGACGAAGTGCTCCGATTCGGCGGGGAGGACGATCGAATCGAACTCCCCGTGGAGGACGAAGAACGGCGGGGCGCCGACATGAACCTGGTCGATGGGAGATCCCAGGTGATATAGGTCACGGTCGACATCGGGCCGGGTCTTGAGGACGTGCCGGGCGACGAATGGCCAGTCGTACCGCGTGGGATTGCGAACCAACAGGTCGTAGATCCCGTAGAAAGGCACACAGGCGACGACCGATGTGTCTGCGGTCTCGAATCCGGGCTGAAGGTCGGGGTTGGATGAGGTCAAGGCGGCGAGGGCAGCCAAATGGGCACCGGAGGACCCGCCCGACACCGAGACTCGATTCGGGTCGACCCCGAAGCCCTGCCCATCACTCTTCGCCCAGGCGATGGCCCGTTTCACCCCGATCAGGTGGTCGGGGAATGTCGCTATCGGGGAGAGGGGGTACCTGATGTCGAGGACCACCCACCCGAGGTCGGCGAGACGATGCATCATCGCACGCGCCTGCCGACCGGGCCGCCCCCTCATCCACGAGCCGGGATGCACGTAGATCAGAGTGGGAGCTCGAAGAGAACCGGGTTTGGCGAGGATGTCCAGGGTCAGATCATCCCAGTACTGAACCTCCTTGGTGTGCTCGACGTCTTCGGGCAACGAGTCGACGAGCCGAACCAACGACCACCACGGCGGGGCGTGCCCGGTGGCTCGTGCCCCTCGAAACGTGCGCCCCATGACCACCATCAGGCCGACCTCGGACAGGCCGAAGAGGACGACACCGGCCCTGCCTATCCCGAGTTCGGCGGCGCCGACGGCGAGAAACCCGGCGGCGATGACCGCCCGCGCCACGAAATAGAGAGGGGCGAGCTCGGAGACGATCATCCCCGGCAGCCACAGCGGCGGCAAGCGGCGCCCCGGGGGCACCGGTCGTCGCAACGCATTGACGGTCCAAACGCACGCGGCGAAGAACCAGGTGAAGAATATGGCGGAGATCAACGGGTCACGCCGGGGAGGAACATCCGCCTGTGCATCGGCGCCGAACATAGTGTGAGATCAGTCTCATGCCTGACAACCCCATCCTCCGCAGGCTCGTCACCGTTCCGACGGCCTTTCTCCTCTTCCTCGTCATCACCGGGCTTTCGCCGCTGCTCTTGTTGCTCGCCTCGGCAATCGACCTCTTCAGATCCCTGACTCGCGATCGACCGTGGATGGCGGTGCGGTCGCTGGCCTTCCTCTGGGTCTATCTCCTGGGGCAGATGTGGGCCCTGCTGGGCCTCCTCTTCAGCGCCCCGGTGCCGAAGGAGAGCAAACTGCGCATCACGTTCGATCTGCAGAGCGCCTGGACTGGCTGGAATCTGGCCGCGCTGCGACGGATCTTCTCACTCGACCTCGTGGTGGAGGGTCAGGGCAGCGCCCGCAACGGCCCGATCGTGCTGCTGTGCCGGCATGCATCGATTGTCGACACGATGTTGCCCGCCGGCCTGGTGGCCAGACCGTTCCGGATCAGGCTCCGCTATGTCCTCAAACGAGAGTTGCTGATCGACCCCACCCTCGACATCGGAGGCAACCGTCTCCCCAATTACTTCGTCGACCGGGCGTCAGGGGACAGTGCTGCCGAGTTGGGCGCGATCAGAGAGCTGGCCCGAGACCTGGACGACGACGAGGGTGTGCTGATCTACCCCGAGGGCACCCGCTTCTCCGAGGAGAAGCGTGAGGTGTACACCGGGAGACTGGCCCGGGAGCCCGGCGTCGTGGGTCAGGTATCGGCGCGGCTCCGTCGCGTCCTCCCACCCCGCCCGGGTGGGACCCTGGCCATCCTCGACGCATCCACGGCCGACGTTGTCATCCTCGCCCACCACGGCCTCGAGGGGCTGGCCACGGTGCGTGACATCTGGGAAGGCGGGCTGGTCGGGTCGAGGATAAGGGTGAGGCTGTGGCGAATCCCCCGTGAGTCGATCCCGACCGGCCGCTCGGAGAGGGTGGATTGGCTGTTCTCGGTCTGGGCCGCCGTCGACGAGTGGGTGGTGGCACAGAGCGAGGGTGACGGGTGATGAGGGTGTTCTGGTTCCGCCGGGACGCACGTCTGGACGACAATCCCGGTCTCGCGGCTGTGGCGCGGGAGGGGAAGGTGACTCCTCTCTTCGTCATCGATCCGGCCCTGTACGACCGGGTGTCCTCCGTTCGCCGGAGACTCCTGGTTGCCGGCCTCGCCGACCTGGATCGGCAGATCTCCGATCGGGGGGGCCGTCTTCGCGTGGAGCTCGGCCCTCCCAGCGATGTCGTGCCGCGTGTGGCGGGAAGGGATGGCGAGGTCCACGTCTCCGAAGAGGTCACTCCCTACGGGCGGCGGAGAGATGTCGAAGTCTCCTCCCGGGTCGAGCTCATCACACACGACGGGACATACGTCCACCCCACCGGAACGGTGCTGACCGCCAATGGCGAGCCATACAAGGTCTTCACGCCGTTCTTTCGCTCGTGGGCTCAGCAAACGTCGCCACCGGTCGATCTCGACGACGACGTCTCCTTCACCAGCGAAATCGGAGACGGGCTTCCCGACGAGGGCCCTGTCGACGTCAGGGCCGGAGCGGCCGGCGCCGCGAATCGACTCGACGAGTTCCGTCAGAGCGCCGACGAGTACTCCGGGGTGCATGACCGAATCGACGTCGATGCCACCTCGCACCTTTCCGTCGACCTGAAGTATGGGTGGATCGGACCCCGTCGCATCGTGGCCGCGATCGGGACCGCGACTCCAGGGCGAGAGGCGTTCGTCCGTCAGGTCGCCTGGCGCGACTTCTATGGCAACCTCCTCGCGGTCAATCCCAAGATGACGAACGAGCCGATGGACGACCGGTACTCCCGCATCGTCTGGAGAAACGAGCCCTCCGAGATCGCAGCATGGAAACAGGGACGCACCGGCTACCCGTTGGTCGATGCCGCCATGCGACGGCTCGTGGCCGAGGGCCGAATGCACAACCGGGCCCGACTGGTCGTGGCCTCGTTCCTGGTCAAGGATCTGCTCGTCGACTGGCGCATCGGCGAACGGTTCTTCCGCCATCACCTGCTCGACGGCGACGTAGCCTCCAACACCGGAAACTGGCAATGGGTCGCAGGGACAGGCAGCGATGCCGCCCCCTACTTCCGCGTCTTCAACCCCGTCACGCAGTCCCGCAAGTTCGACCCGAACGGCGACTTCATCCGCCGGTGGCTGCCCGAGCTCGCCGACCTGCCGGATGAGTGGGTTCACGCACCCTGGGAAGCAGGCCCGCTCGAGCTCATGTCCCGAGGCGTCGAACTCGGGAGTGACTACCCGGAACCGATCGTGGAGCACGCCATGGCGCGTCGGCGGGCCATCGACGTCTACGAGTCGGCCCGAGGCTCCCGGTAGAGAACGGCCCCGTAGTGGGCCCCTGCGCCAAACGCGGTGAAGCAGACGAGGGTGCCGGGTGCCACCCTCCCGGCCTGGCGCAGCTCGTGATAGAGGATGGGCAATGTCCCCGCGGTGGTGTTCCCGTACGACCCGATGTTGGAGGGGACCTTTTCCGGTTCGAGCCCCAGCCTCTTCCGCACCCCCTCGAGGATCCTGTCATTGGCCTGATGGGCGACCACGATGTCGACGTCCTCGAGTTGCAGCCCCGCCTCACCGAGCACGGCCTCGGCCGCCTCGGGCATCCGTCGCACCGCATTGCGAAACAGGCCACCCCCATCCATCAGGGGAAGGTGGTCGTCGGCGGCGATATCGGTGCCCGTCACATAGGGTCTCGACTTGAAGCCCACACCGGGCACCCAGATGAGCTCGAAGCCCTCGCCGTCCGTGTGGAGCGAGGTGGCCAGGATCCCCTCGTCTGCCGAAGGGCCGCGCGACACCACCATCGCCCCCGCCCCGTCACCGAACAGGACGCTCCACGCCCGGAAAGAGGTGTTGCGTTCGTAGTCCTCCTGGCCGACCTCCTTCGTCTCGCCGAGCACGGCGCTCCAGGTGTCCTCGCTCCAGGGAAGGAACCCAGCATGGACTTCGGCGCCAACCACCACGACGGTGTCGGCGCGGTCGGAGGTTATGAGGGCGTCTGCGAGGTCGAGGCCGTAGAGAAAGCCGCTGCATTGCTGTCGGATGTCATATGCGGCGACCGTCCCCAGCCCTGCCCCGCTCTGAACGAGACCGGCGATCCCGGGTGCCAGGTAGTCGGGCGTCATGGTCGCCGTGACCAGGGCGTCGACATCCTCCGGGCCGAGCCCGGCGTCGGCAAGTGCTTGGCCCACCGCTTCGGTCGCCAGGTCGGAGGCCCCAACGCCGGGGTCGACGAAATGACGCTGCCTGACGCCGGTGCGGGATTCGATCCACTCGTCGGTGGTGTCCATCACCCGGGCCAGATCGTCGTTGCTGACCACGTTTTGTGGGATCGAGATCCCGGAGCCTGCGATGACCGCCCCCATCAGCCGGCGACATCGGTGGGGAAGTCGGAGCCGGTGATGGCGACCAGCCCATCCCACAGCGCCTGCTGGTCGGCCGGAGACTCTCTGGTCCGATCGATCAGATGCTTCGGGACCTGCTCGCGGTCGAACCAGAGAAGACCGCTCGTGGCCGCGGGACGGGGAGCGGCTGCCAGCCAGACCATGGTGTCGGCTCCCTGGCTCGGATCGCGCAAGAAGGGTCTCATCAGCCTGTCGAAGGTCGGTAGCGAGCGAGCCACGCCCGCCGTCTTGGCCCAGCCGGGGTGCATTACGTGGACAGTGACCCCAGTGCCGTGGAGACGCCGGGCCCACAGCTCGGTGAGGATGACCTGCCCCCGCTTGCAGCGCGCGTAGGCAACCGCTCCCTTGTACTCGCCTCGGCGATACTGGAGATCGTCGGGGCGAATCCTCTCGGTGTACATGCCACCCGAGGTGACGTTGACTATGCGCGATGGTGCCGACTCGACGAGCTTGGGAATCAGCAGGTTGGTGAGGAGGAACTGGCCGGCCAGGTCGGTTGCGAGTGTCTTCTCCAGGCCCTCCGTGGTTTCCTCTCGTTCCGGGAGCAGGACTCCGACGTTGTTGATCAACACGTCGATCTTCTCCTCGTGGGCGACCAAGTCGTCGGCGAGTTGACGAATCTGCGACATGGAGCTCAGGTCGGCCTCGTACCCGGCCACTTCGCCGGCGATCTCCGACTCGGCGGCCCGCAGCTTGTCAGGAGAGCGCCCCACGACGACGGTACGGGCCCCCAGATGCGCCAACTGCTCAGCCGCGGCGCGCCCCAGGCCACCGGTTCCACCCGTGATCACCACCGTCTTGTCGGAGAGGTCGGTGTCGATCGGCTCGAAGTCCCGGGCATGCAGGTGATAGCCGAGGTTCGTGAAGCCGGCGACGGAGAGGATGCTCATCCTTCCAGGGCGCGCACCAATCCGTCCAAGGCGCGCTCACCCACCCTCCTCATCATCGGGGAGAGAACTGGCCCCAGGAAACGCAACCAGTTGTTGAGGGTCAGGTCGGCGGTGTAGTCGACGAATGTGCCACCCTCACGGGCCGAGAACACGATCTCGTCCACGGCGTCAACCGTCTCGCCACGGCCGGTGAGAACCACGCGTGTGGGTGGCTCGTACTCCACGATCTCGTATGTCATCGGCACCTGACTCGAGCCGAATTCGGCCACGAGATCGTATTTCGTGCCCACCCCGACAGGCCCGTCGGTCATCTTCGTCGACTTCGAGACGCCAGGGTCCCATCGGGCGCTGTTGGCGAAGTCGGCGGTGAATTCGAACACCTCTTCGAGTGGGCGGGCGATCTGGCGTGTCTCGTGCAGTCTCATTTCGTCGGTGATTCGTCCCCGGAGGTGGCAGTGGATTGATCTCGAGCCAGAAACTACACGCCGACACCTATCCTCGACCTGGTGAGCGACACCCACGTCGTGCTCAACCAGGCCCCGCCGCTGGAGGGCTACAACCTCTTCACGTCTGACCCCGTCCTCGATCAGGCGGTCTCTAGGGAGGGGGCAAAGGGCTCCCGGGACATCCTGGTGGAATTCGGGGAGACCGCGGGGTCGGCCCGGTACTACCGGCTGGGCTTCGATGCCAACCGCAACGAGCCCCGGCTCGTGACCCACGACCGCTATGGCAATCGGGTCGACACGGTCGAGTTCCATCCGTCCTGGCACGAGCTGGTCGAAACGGCCGTCGGCAACGGCCACCACAGCCTGCCGTGGGAGCATGACGGGGGCGAGGCCGGGCAAGTCACACGGGCCGCTCTCACATACATGTCCGGTCAGATCGAGTCCGGTCACAACTGTCCCATCTCGATGACGTACTCGGCGGTCCCGGCGTTGAGAGCCACCCCTTCGGTGGCCCGGGACTGGGTTCCCAAGATCGTGAGCAGGTCGTACGACCCCTCGTTTCGGCCCGACACCGAGAAGACCGGCGTCCTGATCGGGATGGGCATGACCGAGAAGCAGGGTGGATCCGATGTCAGGGCCAACACCACCGCCGCCCGTCCCCTGAGTGGAGGGGGCCCCGGAGCCGAGTACGCCATCACCGGACACAAGTGGTTCACATCGGCGCCCATGTGCGATGCCTTTCTGGTCCTGGCCCAAGCGCCAGGTGGTTTCTCGTGCTTCGTCCTCCCGAGATGGACGCCCGAGGGCGCGCTCAACGGATTTCGCATACAGCGGCTCAAAGACAAGCTCGGGAATCGCTCCAATGCATCTGCCGAAGTCGAGTTCGAGGAGGCCTGGGCGCGGCTGGTCGGAGAGGAAGGGCGGGGGATCGCCACCATCATCGAGATGGTCAATGGCACCCGGCTCGACTGTGTCATCGGGTCGGCGGCATTGATGAGACAAGCCGTGACCCAAGCCGCCTGGCACGCGTACCACCGGTTCGCCTTCGGCTCGAAGCTCATCGACAAGCCATTGATGAGAAATGTCATCGCCGATCTCGAGGTCGAGACCGAGGTGGCGACCCTGATGATGGTGAGGTTGGCCGGTGCATTCGACCGGTCCGATGTCGACCCGACCGAGGCGGCTATCAAGCGGATCGCACTTCCCATCGCCAAGTATTGGATTACCAAGAGAACCAGCGAAGTGGTTCGGGAAGCCCTGGAGTGCCTGGGGGGCAACGGCTATGTGGAGGAGTCGATAATGCCCCGGCTCTATAGGGAGTCACCACTCAACGCCATCTGGGAGGGGTCGGGCAACGTCATTGCCCTCGACGTCCTGCGGGCCGCCGGACGGTCGCCCGACAGCTTGCAGATGTTCATAGGCGAGCTGGAGAGCGCGCTGGATGTGGACCGCCACCTCGACGATGCGATCGGTGAGGCCAGGGTTGCGATCAGCCAAGCCACGAATCTCGAGCTCGAGGCGAGGCGAATCGTCGAGCAACTCGCTCTCGCCTGGTCCGGAGTGCTCATCCATCATCATGGCGACGATCGGCTATTCGAGGCATTCGTGGTCTCACGTCTTGCCGAGAGCCACCGCGGTCTGTACGGGGCACTGTCCGCCAGCACACCGATGGACGACGTGGTGACGCGGGCCGTCCCGATCTGAATCTCGGCCAGGTCGCAGATCAGACCTTCAGAACACCGACCCGGTCGCTGATCTCGGTGGCGGTGGCGATCAATTTGGGTCGAAACTCGTCGAGCATCCGATCGACATCGATGCGGGAGGCGTGACAGCTCACGTTCATGGCCGCAATCGTCTCCCCCCTCCCATTCTTGATCGGGGCGGCGATCGAGCGCACCCCCTCCTCCAGCTCCTGATCGACCAGGGCGTACCCGTTCTCTCGGGTCTCCTCGACGATGGCGCGCAGACGTCTGCGGTTGGTGACCGTATGAGGGGTGAGCCGCTCGAAAGTCGTGGCTGCCATGTACTGGCCGAGATCGTCGTCGGGCAAGCCGGCGAGCAGAACCCGCCCCATCGAGGTCGGGTAGGCGGGCAACCGTGAGCCGAGGGCGAGGGCGATGGTCATGATCCTCGACGTGGGGACCCTGGCGACATACACGATCTCGGCTCCGTCGAGCACCGACATCGACGAGGACTCCCTCACCTCTTCGACGAGACGCTCCATGAACGGCTCGGCCATCTCGACCACCCGGAACGAGGAGAGAAACGAATAGCCGAGGTCGAGGACGCGAGGCGTCAGGGTGAAGTCACGCCCGTCCTGGTCGACATAGCCGAGCTCGGAGAGGGTGAGGAGGACCCGGCGGGCCGTCGCTCGAGTCAGACCGGTCCGGATCGCCACTTCGCTCAACGTCTGGGGGTTGTGATCCCGGGAGAACGAGTTGATGACGGCGAGACCACGCTCGAGAGACTGGATGAAATCGTCTGACCGTCCTGTCACCTCGTGGATTCTAAGTCCCTGTTCGCAGAGCGCACACTCTCACGACCGTTCGTGAGCCAGCCTGGTCCTCTCTTTGAGATCCCTGAGCTTGCCGAGCTCTTCGATGGTAGGAGGCTCGGTCACCGCCAGCCTGTCACTGACTCTCAGGTCCCAGCCGGTGGACTCCCTGACCTCGCTGACATCGATGCCCGGGTGAACGGCGGTCAAGGTCAACTCCTTGGTCTCGTCGTCGGGCTCCAGGACACCGAGGTCGGTGATCACGACGCTCGGGCCCGCCCCGAGATGACCGACCCGGCCATTGCCCCCGCGGCCGAAGCCGACAGACGAGATGAAGTCGACGTCTTCCACGAAAGCCCGCTTCGACTGGCGAAGCATGACGATCACCTCGCCCGCCGATGAGGCGATCTCGGGGGCACCACCTGCGCCGGGAAGACGGACCCTGGGCTGGTCGTAATCCCCGATCACGGTGCTGTTGAGATTGCCGTATCGGTCGATCTGCGCCGCCGAGAGAAAGCCAACGTCGACCCGGCCGGCCTGGAGCCAGTAGGCGAAGATCTCGGGCACGCTCACCACCAGATCGGCCCGCTCGGCCAGCTCACCGTCGCCTATGGACAGAGGCAGCACATCCGGGCGTGTCCCGATGGTCCCCGACTCGTAGATCAGCACCACATCGGGCGCATGGGACAGACGGGCCAGGTTGGCGGCTTCGCTGGGCAGGCCGATCCCGACGAAGCACACCTGACCGTCGCGGAGATGACGGGCAGCCACCACCGACATGATCTCATCGGAGTCGTATGTGATGTCACCCATCCGGCACCAGAGACATGAGTGAGCCGGCGTCGAGAGCAGACAGATATGCCTCGAAGTCGTCGGCAGCCGTCACGAACTCCTCCATCCACCGGGCGAAGAGGTCACGATCTCGCGAGATGGCGTCCCAACGGGTGTAGAAGGCATTGTCCCTGACGGTGTACCCCATGGAATAGCTCGGATGGGAGCCGCGGGGCACCTCGACCACCGCATCGATGGTCCAGGATGGGAGCACGGCATGATTTGGCCCGCGCAGCTCGAGTTGGTCGACGACCTCTTCCACTGTGACCACAACCCGGTCCGAGGCGAGGGCGACCTCACGCTGCACCCCCGTGATGCCCCAGAGACCGACATTTCCCTTTCTGTCGGCCTGTTGAGCGTGAATCACGGCGACATCGGGGTTGAGCGCAGGCACCGCCGTGACCTCCTCCCCGTCGAAGGGCGAGTGCAACGGGGCCACGTTGGTCTGCGCCGAGAGATCGGTGCCGATGTAGCCCTTGAGGATTCCGAAGGGAAGCCCGGCGGCACCGGATGCGTATCGGGTCGCCATCCCTGCGTGGCTGTGCTCTTCGAGCGTGAGCGGCCCCGGAAACCCGTTCTCGACCGCATCGCGGAGACGGTGCAAGGACCCGACGCCCGGATTGCCACCCCAGGAGAAGATGAGACCACGAGCACAACCCATTCCGATGATCTGATCGTATATGACATCGGGAGTCATCCGCACCAGTGTGAGGTCGGTCTTGTGCTGGCGGATCAACTCGTGTCCTGCGGCAAAGGGGATGAGATGGGTGAAACCCTCCATGGCCACGGTTGAACCGTCCGGCACGAGACCGGAGATGGCCTCTCTCAGTGAGGTGAATCCAGCCAAATCAAGACCCCCGATCGGACACGCCTGGGCCGACGAACACTCCGGGCGCAGCCAGAATCTGGGACAGATCTGTTCGCACGCCGAACATTCGTGCGAGAAGCGTACGGAGCGGCTATACACGTGTCAAGCGAGACCGGGGTGCTCGCCGGG
>JBAPYG010000397.1:0-3005 GCA_049284615.1 Acidimicrobiia bacterium | reverse complement strand
CCTCCGCACGGGCGACATCGTGCCCGAGCCCCACCTTCGGCTCATGGCCATCGGCGCCGGTGGCAACGGCTCCCGCATTGTCGATGGCGCCGATCAAGGCGCGGATGGTCTCGACGCGCAGTCTGTCGCGGCTCTTCATCGCGACTACCAGGTCACCTCTCAAACGGCTGGTGAGACTCAATCGCCCAGTGAGATGCCCAGGTGGCGGACTGTCTCGATCCATGGGTGGTCCATGGGGACTCTCTTCGTACGGCCCGCGACCTTCTTGAGAGGCACGGCTTCGGTCGTCTCGCCACGCGAGGCGACCAGGACGCCGTGAGTCCCTTCGGCGATGTAGTCGGCGCAGGCGGTGCCCAGCCGGGTAGCCAGGAGACGGTCGGCCGGTGAGGGTGTGCCGCCACGTTGCACATGGCCGAGAATCGTTATCCGGGACTCGAGACCGGTCAGACCGGTGAGGGTCGAGGCGAGCTGGCCGGTGCCCCCGGCGCGCGTGCTCTCGAATTCCTTCATCTTCTTCTTGATCGACTTTCGTTCCGACTTGTCCGACAGATCCATCTGCGACTCCATGGAGTCTCGAATCGTGGCGTCGTCGCCCGAGATCGCGCCCTCGGCAACGGCGACGATGGAGAACGCGGATCCGGCGGCCCGACGCGCCGATATCGACGAGGCCACCGCCTCTATGTCGTAGGGGATCTCGGGGATCAAGATCACGTCGGCGCCTCCGGCGAGACCGGCGCCGAGCGCCAGCCAGCCGACGCTGTGGCCCATGATCTCCACCACCATGATCCGGTGGTGGGAATGGGCGGTGGAGTGGAGACGGTCGATGGCCTCGGTCGCGATGTGCATGGCGGTGTCGAAGCCAAACGTGATGTCGGTGCCGGCGACGTCGTTGTCGATCGTCTTGGGCAGGGCCAGGACGGGGATCCCGACTTCGGCGAGCTTCAATGCGTTTCTGGCGGTGCCATCTCCCCCCAGGCAGACCAGGGCCTCGAGGCCATGGGCCTCGACGACTTCGCGCATCCTCTCGCGGCCGTCGATCTTCTTTCCGTCACCGGTGTCGACTCGATCGACCTTGATCCTGGAGGTGCCCAGGATGGTGCCGCCCCGGGTGAGGATCCCCGAGAGGTCTTCGGAGTAGAGCTGCTCGAAGCGGTCTTCCATGAGCCCGAGGAACCCGTCCTTGAAACCCAGGACGTCCATGCCGTACGCACGCTGTGCCGCCTTGCCGACGGCGCGGATCGCTGCGTTGAGACCCGGGCTATCGCCCCCTGCGGTGAGTATCCCGATAGTCCGCGCCATGCGGCGATGGTATCGGGTCGTCCTCGGCGTCAGTCAGTGGGCCCGGGTCGAGCTTCTCGAACCACGAGCTTGCGCCCGTTCAGCTGGGTCGAATGGAGCGACGCGATTGCCTGTTTGGCGTTGTCGGCCGACATCTCGACGAATCCGTATCCCTTGGAGCGTCCCTTCCGTCGGGCGATGGAGCTCGTGACGACACCCCCCTCACGACTGAACAGCCGATCGAGGTCGTCGGCGCTGGTGTTCCAGGGGAGGTTGCCCACGAAGAGGCTCACCGTGTGGTCGGTCGAGGCCGATCCAGAGCGGGCGGGTCGCTGTGGCCGGGAGGGGCTGGGGCCTCGAGATGGCTTGGACTGAGGCCGGGCGCTCTTTCGCAGATCTTCGACCCGCGGCTCGGCGATCGGCTCATTCATCCGCAATGATCGCTGCATCTTGCCGACGGCCTTTCGATGCTGGTGTGTCACCAGGCTGACGACTGTGCCTTCGGCTCCAGCCCGCCCGGTTCTGCCGGAACGGTGCACGAAGTCCTTCTCGTCGCCGGCCGGGTCGTAGTGGACTACGACTTCGACGGCATCGATGTGGATCCCGCGTGCCGCCACGTCGGTGGCGACCAGAGCTTGGGCCTTGCCGTTGGTGAAGGCTTTGAGGGCGCGGTTGCGTTGGCTCTGGGAGCGTCCGCCGTGCATGGCCACCGCACCCACACCGGCCTTGTCGAGCTGTTTCGCCAGACGATCGGCGCCGTGACGGGTCCGGGTGAACACGATGGAGCGACCCATGGTGTCGATCACTCGCGCCGTGTGTTCTACCCGATCGTGATGGTCGACCAGCCAGAAGTGATGTCTGACCTCGGCCGCCTCCTCGGTGTTGGCGGCTTCATAACGGATCGGGCTCCTCTGGTACTCGTCTATGAGGACGGCGACATCTCCGTCGAGGGTGGCGGAGAAGAGGAGTGTCTGTCGGGACCGGCTGGTCGTGTCGAGGATGCGGCGAACCGCGGGGAGGAACCCCATGTCGGCCATGCGGTCGGCCTCGTCGACCACGACGATCGTCACGTCGGACAAGTCGACCAGACGCTGTTCCATCAGGTCCTCGAGACGCCCTGGTGTCGCCACCAGGACTTCTACCCCCCGGTTCAACACGGTTCGTTGCGGTCCGTAGCTGGTGCCCCCGTAGATGGCGGCGATACGGCGATCAGAGGCCCTGGCCATCGGCTCGAGCTCGAGCTTTATCTGCTCGGCGAGCTCCCGGGTGGGGGCCAGTACCAGTGCCCTGGGCTTGCGTGAGGTGGCCCGTTCCACGTTCACGAGGGTGGGCAGACCGAAGGCGAGGGTCTTCCCCGAGCCGGTGGGCGCCTTGCCGCAGACGTCGGCTCCTTCGAGACAGGAGGGGATGGTGGCTTCTTGGATGGGAAACGGCGTCTCGATGCCTTTGGCGGCGAGGGCGCGCACCAAGGCATCGGGAAGCCCGAGTTGGGCGAATGTGGACGTCATTGTCTACTCCCGGCCCCACAGTGATTCAGGGCCGTGTTGGGTTTCGGTCTCGCTCGATCACGCTGCAACCACTTGCTAGAGGATCGAGTGTCGGCCGAAGAGGCAATCCAACCGGGGGTGAGAGTATCGACCGTGATCACCAGTGAAGCGAGAGAATCGCCGGCCTCCACCTGGTGCGGCTGCCAAATGATACCAGGCCGGAGGTCCTAACCCCCATTC
>JBAPYG010000396.1:0-2327 GCA_049284615.1 Acidimicrobiia bacterium | reverse complement strand
ATTCGGGCACGGGTTCAACTCCTGGCGGAAGCGAGACCTTCGAGGACACGAGCGAGCTTCAGGGGGTCGTGTTGTGGCCAGTCGGCCCATTCGTCCGACAGGTCGGCGACGACCAACTCCCACCCGTACGCGGCGACCTCCTCGGCCGACACCACCACGGCCTCATGGCCTTGGGGGACCTCGAGGGGGCCCTCATGAGCGACGACGACGCCCGGACCGGTGATGCCGACGTGCTCGGAGAGGGCAGCCAGGTGCTCGACCCCGGTCATGCCCAGAGTCTCCCCTTGTTGGGTGACGAGATTGAGCACGAAGACACGCTGCGCATCTGCATCCATTACCGCGGGGGCCAGCATCTGAACCATGAGTGCCGAGATGATCGAGGTGTACAGGCTGCCCGGCCCCAGGATTATCTGATCGGCGCCGGCCACCGCGGTCAGGGCGCGTCGGCTCGCCATGGTGTCCGCCGGTTCGATGCGGAGCTCGGAGATGTGCCCCTCGGTGTCGGTGATCTCGGACTGACCGCTCACCGGGACCCCTTCGATGACGGCGGACAGGGTCACCGGGCTCTCGGCGACCGGGATCACCTCGCCGAGCGTGCCCAGCATCCGCCCGGCGGTGTCGACAGCGCTGGTGAAGTCGCCGAAGAGGTCGGTGAGGGCGGCCAGGATGAGGTTGCCGAGCGAGTGGTCGCTGACGTCTCCGGACTCGAAGCGGTGGGCGAACAGCTCCGACCACAGCGACGGATCCGGGGTGAGGGCGAGCAGACACCGTCTGATGTCGCCAGGAGGCGGTATCCCGAAGTCGGTGAGTCGCCCTGAGGAGCCGCCGTTGTCGGCGACGGTGACGAGAGCGGAGATCGAGCCGGCGTAGGTCTGGATGGCTTCGAGGGCGGAGGCCTGGCCATGGCCGCCACCGATGGCGACGACGGACGGCCCGGTCGGGTCGAGCAGGAGCGGCTCGAGGGCGGTCTCGGGTTGGGGCTTCACCGCTCCAGGTCGCGGTGTCGGACCGATGCGTTGACCCCGTATGCCGACAGGCGGCCGGCAAGCTCCTCGGCGATGGCCACCGAGCGATGGTGCCCACCGGTGCATCCGATGCCGATGGAGAGGTAGGACTTGCCCTCTCCTTGGAACTTGGGGATGAGAAACTCGAGCAGGTCTTCGACACGGTCGACGAACTCCTTGGCACCGTCGGAGCCGAGGACGTAGTCACTGACCTCGGGGTTTGTGCCCCGGAGGTCTCTCAACTCGTCGACCCAGTGCGGGTTGGGGAGGAATCTGACGTCGAAGACGAGGTCGGTGTCTCGGGGGGCGCCGTTCTTGAAACCGAAGGAGCGGATGGAGACCCGCATGGGGCGGTTCATCTCATCGTCGGAGAACTGGGTGGTCAGCCGCTCGCGAAGCTGGTGGATGTTGAGGTTGGAAGTGTCGATGACCACATCGGCCATCTCTTTCAGCTCTCCGAGCAGCTCCCGTTCGGCGTCGATGGCCTCGCTGATGGTGTCCAGACCCAGGGGGTGGGGACGGCGGTTCTCCTCGTACCTGGTGACGATGGCCTCGTCTTCGGCGTCCAGGAACACGATCCGAGTGAGGACACCCTCCCGCTCGAGCTCGGTCATCGCATAGCGAAGCTCTTCGGTGGGCAGACCGCCCCGGGAATCGATGACCACGGCCAGATGGGCGTTGGCCTCGGGGATGTCATGGGCCTGGACCGCAAGTGAGAGGAGTTGGGGTGGCAGGTTGTCGATGACCATGTACCCGAGGTCCTCGAGGATCTTGGCGGCCGACGACCGCCCGGCCCCGGACATGCCGGTGACGACGAGAACATGGGGGGCGTCGGTTGCGACGAGGTCCATCGGTGAGCCTTGGATCAGGTGTGCAGCGCAGAGTACAGGTCGGATGCCACCTGCTCGGGCACCACTTCGATCAGATACGACTCAGTGGCCGCCCTCAGGTCGACGGGGGTCAGTACCCGAGGACTTCTCGGAACCAGGGGACGGTCTTCTCGAGCCCGGACCGTAGCGATACCTGCGCCTTCCAACCGAGGATCTCCTCGGCACGCGTTGTGTCCGGACGTCGCACACTCGGATCATCAACCGGGCGGCTGAGGAATTCGACTCCAGGATGATTGCCAACCACATCTTGGATCGATTCCGCCAACTCCAGAATCGTCACCTCTTCGGGATTGCCGATGTTGACCGGGTCGGTCTCGTCGGACAGGAGGAGGCGAAGAATCCCTTCGACTTCGTCGTCGACAAAGCACAGCGAGCGTGTTTGGCTGCCGTCACCGTGTATCGGGAGGGGCCGGTTCTCGAGTGCAGCCTTGAA
>JBAPYG010000395.1:0-1879 GCA_049284615.1 Acidimicrobiia bacterium | reverse complement strand
GAGCGATGACGATGTAGCCATTCGAGACCAGGTGCTCGATCTGATTGAGGGCGATGGTCCGAACTCCCTCCCACCCGTGGCTGTAGATGACCACGGGGAAGGAGCCGCCGGCCATGGGGAGGCCGGCGCGGGCGTGGGATTGTGAGTAGCGGGTGTGGTTCAGGAACCACGAAGGGAACCCCATGTTCATCGCGACGGCCGGTGCCACGACCTCCCAGTCCTCGCTCCAGGTGAGCGGCTCGACAGTGGCGTCGGCGCGGGCCGGGTACCAGACCTGGGCCACGAACTCTCGGGGGCCACCGGGTCTCTCGCCGTACAACTCATCTCGGGAGCGATCGATCAGGTCGACCGTGAGAGAACCGATCGCCTCCGGACCGGAGGGGACGGGCACTTCGGGCACAGGGAGGACCACCGGTAGCGACGCCGCGAACAGGATGCCGACTGTGCCCAGAATCCCCCTGATGAGCCGGGTCGACCAAACCATGTTGCGTTCCAGGTAGAAGACGTCCCCGACGGCCAGACCCGCAGCCACGACATAGAAAGGGATCATCTGCCAACGAAAGCCTTCGAACTGGATCTGAGCGACGATCGCCACGGCGAGCAATCCGGCGACGATGCCGCGCCTCGGTCTCGTGCCGAAGACGACAGGCCATCCGACCGCGAAGATGGCGGCGAACGCGAGGATCAATTCGAAGCGTCTCAAGGGCGATGGTGAGGTTAAGGGCGGGGCTTGGCCTACTGCGGCCCGGTCAGCCCGAGAGCTCGATCAGGTTGTCCAGGGCAGCCCGGATGTCCTCCTCGGCGCGCAGCCCGTCCCAAGCCTCGACGACGGTTCGGTCTCCGGCGATGAGGACAGTCACGGGTTGATATGGCACGCCATAGAGCGAGAAGATCTCCTCCCCGGCGTCGAGGCCCCATTGGATCCGACCGGACTGGAACAGCTCATCGGCGCGGGCCTCGGTGAGCTCGAACGACGACTTCCATGCCGGGGCGACGAAGTCGATCCGGTCTGCGTATTCAGCCGCCAGGCTGTCGACAACGGGCAACTCCCGCCGGCAGGTTGGTCACCACTCGGCCCAGAAGACGAGGTACACCGGTTTCGCACCTTCGGAGAGAGTGTAGACGCCACCCTCCCCGAGCTCCAGTGTGAAGTCGGGGGCCACTGGGCGGTCCGAGGTGCTCTCGGTGGTGGTCGGCGCCTCTGTCGTCGACGGGGAGCCGTCATCGCCGGGCGGCGACGTCGTGGGCGCGCCGTCGGGTGTCGTCGTGGTGATGGTGTCGACGGTGCTCGACGACCCGGAGCCGTCATCCGTGGAGCAGGCGGCGAGGACGAGCGTGAGCACGGTGATGGTCGAGAGAGCGCGTCGCACAGGTCGAGACAGTAGGAGCGTGATGGTTTAGGCGAAGTAAATCGTCGTTGACACGAGATGTACCCGATCCTTTGTACAATCGCGTGTCCCGTGTCAGAAACGACTCTCTACTTCGCCTACTCGTCCCTGCTCGACCCGGATCGGATCGAAGAGGCGGCACCCGGCTCGAAGTTCCTCTTCACGGCACATTTCCCCGAGACGAAGCTCGAGTTCGTCCATCGCGAAGGCAACGGTGCGATCCCGACTCTGACCAAGGAGAGCGGGCACACCGTCTGGGGCGGGGTCTTCGAAATCCCCGACGACGCCGTCGAGTCACTCACTCGGGCAGAGAGAGCCGAGGGCCGCCGACCGGGCTTCGACGTGAAGGCGGTCGACCGTGAAGGGAACAAGTACGACTGTCTCACATTCGTGTCGAGCGTCCCGGCCAACGGCGACCAGCGACCCTCTCCCGAGTACCTCGAGTCGATGATCAACGGGGCCCGCCATTGGAGTCTCCCGGCCGGATGGGT
>JBAPYG010000394.1:0-3439 GCA_049284615.1 Acidimicrobiia bacterium | reverse complement strand
ACTCAGGATTACCTGCCGTACGATCGTTTCGACTTCGACGTGATAACCGGCTCGAACGGCGACTGCTGGGATCGCTGGCACGTCCGTCTCCTCGAGATCCGGGAGTCGATCAAGATCGTTCAGCAGGCCATCGACGGCATTCCCTCGGGGCCGTTGCAGGCCAAGGTCCCCAAGGTGATCAAAGTCCCCGAGGGTCAGACCTACGTCCGCGCCGAGAACCCCAAGGGGGAGATGGGCTACTACCTCGTCTCCGATGGTGGTGGGGGGCCCTATCGGCTGAAGATAAGGTCCGCCAGCTTCTCCAACATCTCGATCCTCCCTTGGATCCTGGAGGGAATCCTCGTTCCCGACATCATCGCCGTGATGGGATCGCTCGACTTCGTCTTGGGAGATGTGGACAGATGATGTGGCCGACCGACTTCATCCGATTGCCCATCGGGACTCGCAGTTCTGGCGCCGGTCGGGGCTCACCCTCGGTTTGCTGCAGTCGAAGGTCACCCGCCGAACAAACACCGGTCGGCCTGCTGCCGCCGTGCTCGCTGGAGGTGGTGTGAGTGCCGACCTGGATCACTGACCTCTTCTCCAACTTCTGGGTCTCACTCGGCGGAAAGCTCCTGTTGGTGGCGCTGATGATCCCCCTGGTCGGCATGGTCATCGGGTTCGCCGAGATGAAGCTGTCGGCCAAGATGCAGTATCGGGTCGGGCCCTACTTCGCCGGCGGGCGCTGGGGCTGGGCGCAGCTCATCGCCGATGGCGTCAAGTTCTTCCAGAAGGAGGACATCGTCCCCACCGACGCCGACCGCCCCGTCTTCAAGTCGGCCCCGATCCTGGTGCTCGTGGGCACCGTTGCCCTCTTCGTGGTGATCCCGTTCGGCCCCAACCTCATCTTCAGGGACCTCGACGTGGCCATCTTCTATGCGCTGGCCATCTCCTCGCTGAGCACCATCGGTGTCCTCATGGCGGGATGGTCCTCGGCGAACAAGTACTCCCTCATCGGTGGGCTTCGGGCCGCAGGCCAGCTCATCGCCTACGAGCTGCCCCTGGTCCTGGCGGTGGTCGGCCCCGTGATCCTGGCCGGCACGATGAGCATGCAGGGGATCGTCCAGGCGCAGATCGATGCCGGCTACCCCTTCATCGTGCTCCAGTTCGTGGGCTTCATCATCTTCATGATCGCCGCCCTCGCCGAGCTGACCCGCATACCCTTCGACATGCCCATCGCCGAGTCGGAGTTGGTCATGGGCTATCTCACCGAGTACTCGGGGTTCCGGTTCCTGTTCTTCTTCCTCGCCGAGTTCGCCAACATGTTCACGATGTCCGCCATCGCGGTCACGCTGTTCCTCGGCGGATGGTGGCTCCCGTTCATACCTGCCGAGACACTCGAGTACGCTGGCCCGCTGATCCTGATCGGAAAGACCTTCCTCCTCGTCTTCGCCATGATCTGGTTCCGCTGGACCTTCCCTCGATTCCGTGAGGATCAGCTGCAGAGCATCGCCTGGAAGTGGCTGGTGCCGATAGCCCTGCTGAACATCACCGTGACCGCAGCACTGAAGGTGCTCTTCTGATGACCGCGAACGGCAAGTCGAACGGAGGGCGGCGCACCGTGCCCGGCATGGGCATGGTCAAAGGCCTCGGCGTCACCATCTCGGCGATGTTCAAGACCATCTTCCTGCCTGGCAAGCACCTGGCAACGGTCAACTACCCCAAGGTCAAGGAAACGCCTGTCCCCCGGGCGCGCGGCGTGATCGCCCTGGACCAAGAGGCGTGCACCGTCTGCATGTTGTGCGCCCGCAACTGTCCCGATTGGTGCATCTACATCGAGGGGCACAAAGAGGAGATCCCCCCGGACAAGCCGGGCGGGCGGATCAAGGTCCGGGCCAAGCTCGACCGTTTCGACATCGACTACGCCCTCTGCATGTACTGCGGCATCTGTGTCGAGGTGTGCCCGTTCGACGCCCTGTTCTGGAGCCCCGAGTACGAGTACTCCGAGCCCCACATGGGCGACATGATGCACGACATGGATCGTCTCCAGGATTGGCTGAAGACCGTCCCCGAGCCCCCCGCCTTGGAGAAATAGGTGGTGGCGTGACTTTCGACACTTGGATCTCCGAGCCGGTCAACTGGGTCTTCCTGGCGATAGCGGCCGTCGTCCTCTTCTCCGGGTTTCGGGTGGTCACGGCCAAGAACGTGGTGCACGCCGCCCTCTACCTGGTCGGCGCCCTAGCCGGGACGGCCGGGCTCTTCCTCCTGCTCTCCGCAGAATTCGTCGCCTGGGTGCTGGTCCTTGTCTACATCGGGGCCGTCGTCGTCCTCTTCCTGTTCGGGATAATGATCACCAGGGCGCCAACCGGTCTCGACGAAGGTCTCGACTCCGATCACAAGGTGTGGCCCGCCATGCTTTCGGTGGCGGTGTTCGTCACGATGGCCTGGAGTTCGGTCACGGCCTTCGGATCGAACGAGGTGAGCACCACCGGCAGCCCGACATCGACCGAGTTGGTGGGTGAGTCTCTCCTCGGGCGTTTCGTCATACCGTTCGAGGTGGTGTCCTTCGTGCTGTTGGCAGCGCTCATCGGCGGGATCACCATCGCCCGCCGCGACCTCACGCCTGTGGAGGAAGAGGAGAGAGCGTCGGTATGATCGTCAACCAGTTCCTCGTCCTCGCTGCCGCCCTGTTCTCCATGGGTGTCTACGGCCTCCTCGTCCGGCGCAACATCGTCCTCATCCTCCTGTCGGTCGAGCTGATGCTCAACGCGGTGAACATCAATCTCATCGCGTTCGAGTCGATGCTCAACACGCCCGAGGCGATCGGCCAGGTGTTCTCGATCTTCGTCATCACCGTTGCCGCCGCGGAGGTGGGCATCGGGCTCGCCATCGTGTTGATGATCTTCCGCAACAGACGGTCCGCCAACGTCGACGACCTCAACCTGATGCGCTGGTGAGGTGGTCAGGGTGATGTTGAACGATCTCTTCGTATTGGCCGCCGAGGAAGGCGGCGAGCACGTGATCGAGGCGGGGACCGGTGGGTTCTGGGGCGATACCGCATGGATCATGCTGGTGACGCCGTTCATAGCCTTCCTCGCCATCCTCGCCGTGGGCAAGCGACTCAAGAATCAGGGTGGAGAGATTGCCGTCGCCGCCCTCGCCATCAACCTGATCTGGGGCACGGCGCTCTTCGTGCTCAACATGACCGAGGGGGTCCTGGACACCAGCCACACATTCGAGATCGCCCGCATCGGCAGTGGCATCGTGTTCGAATTGGGATGGATGCTGGATGGGCTGTCGATCATGATGTACTTCCTGGTCAACTTTGTCGGCCTGCTCGTCTTCATCTATGCGCTCGGCTACATGAAGGGCGACGTCCGGGTGCCCTGGTTCTTCGCCGCCTTCTCCCTCTTCGTCGGGGCGATGTTGATCCTGGTCGGGGCGCCCAACCTGGTTCAGC
>JBAPYG010000393.1:0-3011 GCA_049284615.1 Acidimicrobiia bacterium | reverse complement strand
CAGCTCTTCACCGACCCGGGTAGGCCCCTCTTGGGCGAGCAATGAGTCGATGCCCTTGAACTTGACGAACCCAATGGTGGCAATCCGGTGCTCGGAATCGCCGAGGTCGGCCTCGAGGAACTCCCTGAGCGCCAAAGGGACGCAGGTAGTCAGGTCGGGCTCGTGACTCGAGTCACGGAGGATCGGGCCCACGGTGGGCAGGTTGATGCGCTGTTTGCGGAGGAGCCATCCGTTGCCCTTGCCCTTCCCGACGAATTCGGCGGGAACGAGATCGCGCACACTGTCGCTGATCATGATCTCGTTGGCATCGGCAGTTGCTTCCATCTCGGTAGTGGTCGATGCGGTGGGGCCGGTGACGATCAGCTCCCGGTGCGAGTCACCGACGAGAAAGAAGTCGATGGGCCCGGTGTGGATCCCCGAAGACATCTTGAGGTCGATTCGACCGACTGTCGTCCGCTCCTTGGATGCCTCACGCAGCGCTGCCCGCATCTCCACCGTCGCCGCGCATGCCTGCAACACATGGTCCTCGGTCTCGAACAAGAGGAGCAACGCGTCGCCCCCGAACTTGAGCAACGACCCGCCTCGATCGAACACGATGTCGAGCATTCGACCGAACACCCGATTCAGGACACCTGTGAGCTCTTCGGCCCCGATGCGGCCGCGTTGGGCAAGACGTTCCGAGAGATTCGTGAACCCGGAGATGTCGACGAACACGAGGGAACCGTCAACCGAGCGCCAGAGTGAGTCGGGCGCCTCGACGTCCCAGTCCGACGCTATTCGCGGAACATATGGATGGAGCCCGCCTGTTGGCTCATTCACCGAAAAACCTCCAACCCGATCCGATACAGAGAGTAGACAACGGGGCCGAGCTTTCTAAGGGAGAATGCCGGCCGTTGGCACATCTCCAGCCTCGGCGGTCAGCCAAGCCTCCAAAGAAGGCATGGCGGCGTCGTAACCCTTGGCGACGACCTGGTCCGGATCGGCGAAGTCGAGTAGGGAAGTTCCCCTCATGTCGAGATTGATGTAGAAGTCCGCCAGGTTGTCCACGACTTGACGATCGCGTTCGCGCATCGAAGCGGTGATCATCGATCGCATGAGCACGGCCGAGATTCTCGGGTATTGCGAGCGGTTGCGCCCCTTGCTTGCCAAGAAGGCCTTCCATCCCGAAACCGACAGGCCGTAGTCACCATGTGCCCCGGGGCCGCGGGGTGGTGCGACGTCGATCGCCACCACCTTTCCTCCAGGCGACAAGAGACGGCCGACATCCATCGGGAGGTTGTTGAGCACGCCACCGTCGATGAGGAGCGCATCGTCGAGCGGCACCGGAGGCATCACCCCGGGGATGGCACTCGTTGCCCGTAGGGCTATCACGATCGACCCGGTGCGATGAACGTGGGGACGGGCCGCCGTGAGGTCCGTCGACACGCAGAAGAACGTCGTTCTCAGGTCTTCGATCTCACGATCACCAAAGGTCTCCACCGCCGCCTCGGCGATTCGCTCGCCCTTGATCAGGGAGACAACCGGCAGCGTGTAGTCCAAGAGCTTGGAGAAATGCCTGCGGGCCAGGTCGACGACCTCGCCGGGGCTGTGCCCATCTCCAATCAGGCTGGAGAGGATTCCCCCGATCGAGCTGCCTCCCACGATGTCCACGTCGAACCCGAGCTCGATCAAGGCCCGGTACGCGCCAACGTGGCCGAACCCTCTGGCGCCACCACCCCCCAGCACGAGGGTGTTCCCCTTGCCGGCAGCGACGCGGGCCACTCGTGCCAGGTCGCGCGACGAGCCTCTGGCGACGTGGAGAGCCTCGTCGCAGGACAACTTCTCCAACAGCGGCCGGGACCCGTGTGGAACGTGGTGAGACTCGTGCTCCACGACCATCGTCCGCCGGACTCCCGATGGGCAGTCGGCGACGAGCAGAGCGGCCGCGTCGAGCTCTCCTCGGCCCGGGGTCGGGGAAGTGAACAGGAGGATGCGATCGGCAAGCCCGAGTGCTCGTCGCGTCCACTCATTGGGCTCGTCACCAAGATCGAGGATCAGGTGGTCGGCTTCCATCTCGTGTTCGTGGATGAGCCTGGCCACTCGCACGTCTCCGATGTCGTCGAGCGCCGAGATCGAGATCCCCGGCGTGCCCAGCATGGCGTCGATCCTGTCCGCCGAGAGAACGTGGACGAGCCCTTGTTTGCTCAACTCAGTGTGTATGGCCGACACGATCGACTGGCGCCGCGAGATCGGAGCGGCGACGGCGATGACCGATGTCGGCGATGTTTGCGACCTCGTCTCTACAGCCCGGGCGAGGGTCGCCCGAGCGATTTCGATCATCAGACGCGGGCGCTGGTCGACCAGAGCGACGAAGTCGGCGGCGGGCATGCGCGCCACGACGGTGTGACGCACCGCCCTCACCGTGCTCCTACGTGGCGTATTGGCGATCACACCGAGCTCGCCGACGATGTCGTTCTTTGCCGACTCACCCGCCGGCTCGACCTGTCCGGTGGCCGGGTCCACAACTGTCGCGTTCAATCGACCTCGCACCACGAAATAGACGGCGTCCGATTCGTCTCCCTGCTCCAGGAGGACCTCACCCGGCTCGAGGGCACGCCACTCGACGACCGAGCAGGCCGAGAGCAGCGTCTCATCGTCGAGGATGCCCAGTCGGTCCGCCAGCAATTCGGCCAGCTCTCCCTCCTCGGCTCGTCGCACGGCAGCCGAGGCAAGTGAGGCTGCGAGATCAGGGGATTCGTCGAGGAGTGCGTGGAAACGCACGGAAGGAATTTGGAACAGGACGGCCGGCTCCCTGGCGAGCACCGTGGCCGTTCGGGTTCCGCCCCCCATGGCGACCATCTCGCCGACCACGGCACCTGGGCTTTCTATCTGGGCGAGCCGCACTTGAGAGCCATTGAGCCTCTTGGTCACGACCAGCGAGCCGGACACCAGGACATAGACGGTGTCGGCCGCATCTCCCTCTCGCATGAGGACGCCTTCAGAGTCCAATCGTGTGACACCGATTTCTGGAT
>JBAPYG010000392.1:0-5102 GCA_049284615.1 Acidimicrobiia bacterium | reverse complement strand
GGTCACCAGGGCCACGCCGGTGGTCACCCACGTGGCCAGCTTCCTGCGCCCGGTGGCTGCACTGACGACGAGCGCCACGGCACCGAAGACCAGCCCGAACAACGCCAGCAGCAGCGAGGTCGATGCGATGCCCCCGATCGACAGTTCGTCCTGACCACCGATGAGGATGCCGATCCAGCAACCCAGGACGGTCACCGCGGCGAACGTCAAGGCATAGGCCACCATGGCGATGGCCTTCTTCAGCACCACTTCCGAGCGCGAGATCGGGTTGGCGAGGAGCAGGCCCATCGTGCGACTCTCTTCCTCACCGGCGAGGGCGCGACTGCCCATGCTGGACATGAGGACGATGATGGCGATCGGTGCGGTGAGCGAGAAGACCTCACCGGTGAGGAAACCGGCGGGTGTCGACATGTCCACCCCGCCGATCATCGCCACCAACGCATCGGGGAAGGTCGAGAAGATCTCGACGAAGTCATCGGGGATGAAGTTGTAGAGGATGGGGATGAACAACCCCATGTAGAAGACGATCCCCGCGGTGACGGCGAGGATCCCCTGAGAATCTGATGCGGTCTTCACCGTGATACCCGACACCCGGGCCGACCCGGCGATGCGGTCCATCAACTTCTGGGTCATCGGATTGGAGCGCAGCCGGTCGGCGAAAGTGGCCTCGGTGCCCTGGTCACGTAGGTCCCGGCGTTGGATCCCAACCCATGCGACTACGAAGCACACCACCGACAGGGCGAGGAGCACCCCGACGTCGCGCTGGTCCAGACCGTTACTGAGAGGCGAATTGGCGCTGTAGTAGTACCAGGGAGAGAGATGGGCCCAACCGTCGAGGTCGGCCAGGGGGAGCAGGTTGGCACTGAGATATCCGACGAGCATCACCCCGGCCGCGGCTCCCGAGGCCCGGCCCCGTCTCCCCGTCCATGAGCCTATGGCCAGCGCCAGCAGGCCATACAGCAGGCCATTCAAGACGAGGGCCACCGAGATCGCGCCCAACCGCACACCCGACGTGTCGATGTCGAGCAGGTCTGCCGACCAGACCGCTCCGCCCCAGAGGAGCAGCCCCATCACGATCAGGATCAACACCATCGAAGCGGTCTTGGCCACGAGGGCGCGGTGCCGGCTCACCGGGTTGCCCAGGAGGAGCCCGAACGTGCCGGTCTGCTCTTCGCCGGCGATCGCGGCGGCGCCGATGCTTATCGCCACCCCTGCGACGATGAAGGCACCCATGAAGTCGTACATGGCGCCGTAGGCCATCGAGGCGACGCCGAAGGTGTCGGGGTCGATGCCCATGAGGGTCAGGACCGCAGGAGGCAGGTCGTAGTAGAAGCTGATGTCGACGTCCTGGTAGACCCAGAGCCCGAAGAGGACGAGCCCTGCCAGGCTGACCGCCCCGATGAGCCCCGTGCCCAACCGGTCCCGGACCGACTTGGTGAACACGTTGGCGTACATCAGGCCCCGGCCCCCTCTCGGTAGTACTCGAGGAAGATCTCCTCGAGATCGGCCTCCTGTGTGTTCACGTCGACGAGCGTGTATTTCTCGGTGGCCACCCGGAGCAGCGAGTCCATCTGGCCGTCGAAGGACATCGTGGCGTGATGCGAGGCAACCTGAACGTCCCGAACACCTTCGACGGCCTCGAACACGGCGGCATCGACCGGGCTGTCGAACTGCAGCTCGATGGTGCGGATCGCCTTGGACCTGAGGTCGTCGACGTACTCGACGTCGACGAGATGGCCCGACCTGATGATCCCGACCCGATCGGCGACCTTCTGCACCTCGGAGAGCGTGTGGCTCGAGAGGAAGACGGAACGACCCTCGGCGGCCACCTCGCGCATCATCGACTGGAATTCCCGTTGCACCAGGGGATCGAGGCCGGTGCTCGGCTCGTCCATCATCAAGAGTTGGGGTCTGTTCATGAACGCCAGGATGAGGCCCACCTTCTGGCGGTTGCCCGAGGAGTAGTCGCCGATCTTCCTCGAGAGGTCGGCCTGGAGTCGTGTCGCCAGTTCGGTCACATACGCCCAGTCGACCCCTCCGCGCAGGTTGGCGAAGTAGGTGATCATGTCCTGGCCGGTGAGGTTGGGATACATGGACAGATCGGAGGGCAGATAGCCGATGTGCCTGCGAATCTCGACGGAGTCGACGTGTGAGTCGAAGCCGAGGATGCTGACGACGCCCGAGGTGGGATGGATGAGATCGAGACACGACCGGATCATCGTGGTCTTGCCCGCGCCGTTGGGACCGAGGAAGCCGAAGACCTCCCCCATCCGAACCTCGAGATCGAGGTCGACGAGTGCGCGCACCTCGCCGTAATGCTTGGTCAGACCCTCGGTGAGGATCGCCGCTTCAGCCATTTGGTCTCTCCTTTTCGAGAAAGTCGATCAGCTCGTCCATGAAACCCGGCCACTTGTCGAGGAAGAATCGCGCGATGAGCCCGATGTCGGTGACCCGATCGGGCCGATCCTCGGGCACGACGGAGGAGCCGGCCACCGAGATGGCCATCATCTTCTCGAGCTGGTCGACTTCCGACCACATGACTTGGACCCAGACATCCTCCTTGAGCTGGTGGTAGGTGGATCGGTCGCCGGGAAAAGTGATCTTCTCGACGAAGCCGATCCCGGCGAGGATCTTCATCTGAGTCGAGACCGAACCGGTGCTGATCCCGAGATCCTGTACCAGCTCGGCAGCGGAGCGATGGGGTGGATCGCAGATCATGAGCCACCCCAGGATGCGCCCGGCGGTCCGACTCCCGGTGCCCGACTCCCACCATCGGGCCATGTGCTCGACGAAATCGTGCTGTTCAGGAGTTGGTTTCACTTATTTCAGTATGTCCTGAAGTTTCTGAAATGTCAATCGATCGTCCTCTCGAACACCATCCCCTGCCAAATCATGTCGCGGGAGGAGTGCACGCGGCGAAGACCACCCGCCACGACACGAGCCTCGATGGCCTCCACCGGGTGCAGGAAGGCGCGGAAGCCACAGCCTCGTATCCGGTTCGACGGGTTCGCCACACCGACGAACAGACGCCCGATGAAGCCGTCGCGGGGCACGACGAGCGCCAGGAGCTCACCGGTGTGCAGCGTCGCCTCGCCGACCATGGCCGCCATGTGCGGATAGCAGCAGATGACACGGTTGAGCACGACGATGTCGGCCGGGGCCAAGTCGCCGGCCAACGTCACGAAGTCGCCCTGTTTGCGCTCGACCCGCCCATCGAGGCCCTCATCCTCGAGAAGACGCCGCGCCGCATCCTCGTACTCGGGAGAGAGCTCGACGTTCACACAATTGGCGGCCCCTGCCTTCAGGAACTCGACCTGCAGGTCTCCGATGCCCCCGCCGACTTCGAGCACCGACTTGCCCCGGACTCCCCGGCTCTTTGCGAAATCGAGGATATCGCCCGCCCTACGGTCGGGCCCACCGCGGCGGTAGTCGCGCAGACGCCTGTCAGCCTCCTTGGCGGAGAAGATCCGGCCATACGACGCCGGGTCGCAGCAGCTGGGCATCGCACGATCCTAAGACGACCCGAGTCGACCGGGCGGGTCCGGGAATCCGTGAGGCGTGCGGGTCGGCGCTCGTACGATGCAGCGATGCAACGAGCATTGCTCCGTGAGGTGGCCGGCACATTCGACTCCGCCATCGTCGGGCACGGTGGCCGCTCCCCCGATCCGATCCGGGCGCGACGACAGCACGACACATACCGACGTCACATCGCCGAAGCCGGCTACGAGGTGGAGGTTCTCCCCGGGGACGATCGATACCCCGACAGTGTGTTCGTCGAGGACACCGCCGTGGTGATCGATGGGCTCGCGGTGGTCACCCGACCCGGAGCCGAGGAGCGTCGCGGTGAGATCGAGGAAGTAGCTCTGGCTCTGGGGAGATACCTGCCCCTGACCCGGGTCGAGGCACCCGGCACGGTGGACGGTGGTGACGTCATGCTGCTGGGAGGAACGCTCTGGGTGGGGCTCTCGGCGCGCACTAGCAGCAGTGGCGCCGGCCAGCTCGGAGACATCGCCGCGACGAGGGGCGTGCGAACCGTGCCAGTGCCGGTGAGCCAGGTGCTCCACCTCAAATCCGCAGTCCTGCCCATCGACGGCGAGACGGTGGTGGTGACACCGGGCACTGTCGACGAGACCCTGCTCGGTGGTCTCCGCATCGTTTCCGAGGACGAGGGGGAGCGATACCGGTTCAGCGCCCTCCCTCTCGCGAATGGGCGGGTCCTGGTCACCGACTCGGCGCCCGAGACGGCCCGGGCCGTGGCCTCACTCGGGTTCGACGTGCAGCCGATCGATGTCTCCGAGATGCAGGCGGCGGATGGGGGTCTGACCTGCATGTCGATTCTCTACGACGACGAAGCCAGCTAGACGATGGCGCGGACCACCCAGTAGACGCTCATCCCGACGACGAGGGTCAGTATGTGGTTCCGGGTCTTGTAGGTGACGAGCCCCCCCGCCGCCAGCGCCGTGACCTCGGGGATCCCGATCGCCACCGAGCCCCCCTCCCCGTCGATGAGCAGTGCCACCACCAGGGCGCTGAGCACGGCCGGGGCGACGAACTGGAGAGCCTCCAGGACCCTGTCGGGGATGGTCCTCCTCGCCAGGGCCAGGATGAAGATGGCGCGGCTCAGGTAGGTGCCTACCCCAACCACCACTGTGGCGAGAAACGTCGTCATCTCCTCGAGCGCTCCATGAGGGTCCCCGCGAGGACGCCCGCCACCGCACCCACGAGCAGCCCGCTGCGGTTGGGAAGACCGGAGAGCCAGAAGGTCACACCAGCACCGACCAGGGCGGCGACGGTCTTCGACGACTTGTCGATGCCGAGGACGATGAGCCCGATGAACAGGACGGGCACGGCGAACTCGAGGTTCCACTCCTCGGGCACGACCGGGCCGATCACGATCCCCAGAGCCGTGATGACCTGCCATAGGAGCCAGAAGGTCGCACCCGCCCCCAGGTAATAGGAGCGAAAGACCTCGGGCTCGCTCCGGGCGGCCTCCACCGAGGTCAGCGCGAACATCTGGTCGATCAGGACATAGGGGCCGAGTCTCCGGAACCAGACCGGTTGCTTCTGGAACGTCGGGGCCATGGCCGCGGAGTACATGAGAT
>JBAPYG010000391.1:0-4109 GCA_049284615.1 Acidimicrobiia bacterium | reverse complement strand
CGAGAGGCCAGACGTCGGCCCGGAGCCGAGAAACCGGATGTCGTTGGCGATCTTGAAGAACGAGGTGGCAAGGGTCTTGAGAACGCCGGATGCCATCACCGCGGCATCCTTCCCGCCCTGTGCCTCGAAGTGATCGTCGGCTTCTCTGTAGGGAAAGCCGGTCCGCTCCGACATCAGCTCGATCACGGCTGCTGCGTAGCCCTCAGGAGCGTTGATGCCCGTCCCCACGGCCGTTCCGCCCAGTGCCAGCTCCTCGAGCTCGGGGAGCACCTTCTCCACACGCCCGCGTCCCTTCCTGACCTGCTCGGCATAGCCGCCGAACTCTTGTCCGAGGGTGACCGGTGTCGCGTCCATCAGATGGGTGCGACCCGACTTCACCACATCGGCGAACTCCACGGCCTTCGTCTCGAGGGAGGACACGAGCCTGTCCAGGGCCGGTGTCAGGTCTTCGCGCAGCGCGGCCACGGCAGCCACATGGATCGCAGTGGGGATCACGTCGTTGGACGACTGGCCAAAGTTGACGTGGTCGTTGGGGTGCACCTCGGCATCCCCGAGCAGCTGGTTGGCTCGGGATGCGATCACCTCGTTGGCATTCGTGTTGGTGGATGTCCCCGACCCTGTCTGAAAGATGTCCAGCACGAATTGGTGGTCGAGGGCGCCATCCATAACCTCGTCGGCAGCCGTTTGTATCGCCTCCGCCAGACGGGTCTCGATGTGCCCCATATCGGCCGCCACCCTCGCCGACGAGCCTTTCTGCAGACCAAGAGCCCAGATGAAGCGTCGGCTGAAGCGATGCTGGGAGATCGGGAAGTTGTCGACAGCCCGCTGGGTGGAGGCACCGTAGAGAGCGTCGGCCGGGACTCTCACCTCACCCATCGAGTCTTTCTCGATGCGATATTCCATGTATCGAACGCTACTGCAGGTAGTGACGATGCGATTCGTAGAGCCGGTCGAGCGAGTCGGCCACTGGGTCGTCGACATCCACCGCCTCCGTTGCGATCAGGAGCAACTCGATCAGACCGTGGAAGTCATCGAGCGAGATCTCCTCGAGCATGGGTTGCGCCGCCGCGAGATCGCCGCCCTCGACCCGGTCGAGATTGCCCCGGTTGTGCCAGTTGCCCAGGGCCAGGCAGAGACCGGTGGAGCGGTACCCGTACCCCCCGAACGCGGTGGCCTCGCATCCGCCACCGTCCATCAGCTTTCGCTGGTGTGCCAAACCCGCAGATCGCGCAGCGTGGGTGATCCGGTTCGACATGTCCTGGTCGAAGACAGTCGACCTGTCGCCGACCCTGATGATGGGCCCGTCACCGATCCGGGCATTGGGCAGCTCACGAGATGTCTCGATCGATAGGAGCCGGGCACCCGCCGGGATGGTTTGGTGCTTCGCAGCGTGGATCGCCCCCACCAGCCCGACCTCCTCGGCACGGGTGAGCATCACCCCGAGATGACGGAGCCTGGGCCGGCCCCGTGCCAGGTCGAGTGCAGACAGGGCGGCGGCTACGCCGGCGAGGTCATCACACGCTGTGGCCCGAAAGCGCCCCTTCCGGGCCCGAGTGGAGCGGAATCGCCACATGGCGATGTCATCGGGGACGACTTCCCCCTCGAATCGAGCGGTGCCCTCGCTGGTCTCGGGGTCATACGAGGTGACGCGACCGGTGGGACCGTCGGCCCGGGACACCACGTCGATCCTGGCGTCGGCGAAGTAAGGGGCGTCCACTCCGCCGCGAAACTCGAACGAGCCTGCACCGTTGGTGATGACGAAGGCGGGATGATCCATGTGAGCCACCGCCAACACCGGCTTGGCGCTCTTACGACCTCGCTGGCCGATGATCAGGTTTCCCCCTGAGTCTTCGTCGAGCTTCAGGTCACTCCGTCTAGCCACCCACTTCCTCACCCATGCCACGACCTCTCCCTCGAGGCCCGAGGCGGTTGGCAACCCGGTCAGTTCGGTCAACCACTTCTCGGCGGTGACGCTGGTGGTCATCTCAGACGTCGAACGGTGTGTCCGTGAAGAAGTCGGCGGGTTTGCGGGTCGGGCCCTCTGACGAAGGCTTCTCGATGCCGAGACGCTCGCGGACGGCCTCATAGCCGCCCGCCTCGAGCTCATCGGCGAGCTCGCTGCCACCAGTGTCGACGATCTTCCCGTCGATCATCACATGGATCTTGTCCGGGGTGACGTAACGAAGGATCCGGCTGTAGTGAGTGATCATGAGGACGCCGAGCTCGGGGGACCTCATCCCCTCGACTGCCTCTGCCACCTGGCGTACTGCGTCGATGTCGAGCCCGGAGTCGATCTCGTCGAGCAGGGCCATCCGGGGTCGCAGGACCGCCATCTGGAAGATCTCCGATCGCTTCCTCTCGCCGCCCGAGAGGTCGTCGTTGAGCGACCGATCGAGGAACCGCTCGACTCCGAAGCGATCGGCCTCCGCCTCGATGCGGCCGGCGGCGTCGTCCGGGTCTATGCCTCGCTCCTCCGATGCTTCGAGCATGAACTCGCGCAGCCTCACTCCGGGAACCTCCGTCGGGTACTGGAAGCTCTGGAGCAGGCCGATACGGGCGCGCTCGTCGACGTCGAGGCTCATGATCTCCTCACCACCGACCGATGCCGAGCCCTTCACCTGATAGCCCGGCTTGCCAGTGAGCACATGGCACAGTGTCGACTTGCCCGAACCGTTCGGGCCCATGACGGCATGAACCTCACCAAATGGGACTTCGATGGACAGATGATCGAGGATTTGCTTCCCGTCGATCGCGGCGGAGAGCTCTTTGACTTCGAGTGCTGCGGTCATTCGGACTCCAATTCCAGGTACACGGTCCCGTCCTCGACGGACACCTCGTAGACGGGCACGGGCTGGGTGGCCGGCAATGCCCCGGGCTCGCCCGTCCGCAGGTCGAACTCCGAGCCGTGCCGGGGGCATTCGACGGTCGTGTCCCAGATCTCGCCTTCGGCGAGGGACGCTTCGGCGTGAGAGCAACGGTCACCGATGGCATACACATCGTCGCCGATCCGGAACATGGCGATCCGGTTTTCGCCGATGATCACCCTCACCCCTCTGCCCCGTGGCAGCTTGTCGAGCTCGGTCACCTGCACCTTCACGACGAGTGACCCTCTCTCTGGGCCGCCAAGAAGCGATTGAACACCTCATCGGCGACCGGCTCGGCCAGCCCATCGATGGGGAGCCTGTCGATCACCTCGGTGAAGAATCCTCTGATGAGCAGTCGTTCGGCGCGGGTCTTGCCGAGTCCCCGGCTCTGCAGGTAGTAGAGGTGGTCGGCCTCGAGCGGCCCCACCGAGGAAGCGTGGCCGCACACGACGTCGTTGCAGAGGATCTCGAGGTTGGGCACCGAATGGGCCTTGGCGTTCTCCGACAGGACCAGGTTGCGGTTGGTCTCGAAGGTCGAGGTCTTCTGCGCTTCTTTCTCGATGCGCAACAAACCGGTGAACACGCTCCGGGAGTCGTCTTCGAGCGCACCCTTCAAGAACACGTCAGATGACGTGTTGCGGCCGAAGTGATCGATCACCATCCGATAGTCGAGGGTCTGGGAGCGTTCGCCGAAGTAGAGACCGACTACCTCGGAGGACGCCCCATCGCCCAGCAGGTCGACCCTCAGGTCGAGCCGACCGAGGTCTCCGCCAAGACCGACCTCGCCGACCCGGGAGGTGGCATCCCTCCCGATCCCGATCCGCTGATGCACGACGCCGGAAGCGGCATGATCGAGACTCTGCACCGAAACGAAGCGGAGGTTGCCACCGTCGCCGACTTCGAGCCCAACCTCGGGGACCATCAGCAGCCGCGTGCCCGGTGCGCTCCGATAGACCACGAGGACACTCGCCTCGGCGTTGACGCCGACAGACGCCGAGATGTGAGGAAAGGACGCCGAGTCGGGGGTGGAGCCCTGAACCTCGACCACGATCGGCGCCGTCATCGTCACCCCGTCAGGGACATCGATGGAGATGCCATCGAGGGCGAACGAGGTGTGGGCGGCCGCGAGCTTGTTGTGATCAACGGGGACTCTCGTGGCAATGTCGTCGGAGTCGGCCATGCGGGTGAGGCGGGCCACGTCGGACTCGGCCGTCACGACATGTCCGTCGACGATCAGGATGTGCC
>JBAPYG010000390.1:0-4533 GCA_049284615.1 Acidimicrobiia bacterium | reverse complement strand
TTGCCGACCTGACCCTCGAGGTCGAGGGTGGGGAGAAGCCGGCGCTGGTTGCCGAGGCGGTGTACCGGTTCTACGACTGAGCCTGGCGGACGAGGGACGATGATGGCCATGCCTCGCCCTTCACGACGACGCGGCCAGCCCGGGGACGATCTCCTCACGTAGTCGGCGTTTGTCGATCTTGCCCACACCTGTCTTGGGCAACTCGTCGACGAACGCCACGATGTCGGGCACCTGCCACGAGGCGACTCTCTCTCCGAGGAAGGCTTTGATCTCGCCTTCCGTCGCCTGGCCGCCCTCGACGAGCACGATCAGTGCCGCCGGCCGCTCCCCCCATCGTTCGTGTGGCACGGCGACCACCGCGGATTCCAGCACGACCGGATGTCCCGCCAGGGCGCGCTCGAGCTCGACCGAGCTGATCCACTCGCCTCCCGACTTCACCAGGTCCTTGGTCCGGTCGACGATCTCGAGGGTCCCGTCGGGGTACATGCGCCCCACATCGCCGGTGCGCAGCCAGCCGTCGTCGAATTTGTCTCGATTGGATCCGTCTTCGGGATTGAGATAGGCGCGGGCGATCCACGGCCCCCTCGTCTCGAGCTCGCCCACGGTCTCACCGTCCCAGGGGATCTCGGTCCCGTCGTCGGACATCAGCCTGAGCTCGACGGTGGGAGCCGGCACACCCTGTTTCGCCCCATGCTCGACGTCTTCGCAGTGGGCCACGATCCAATTGCCGGTGCCACTGGGCGACATCTCGGTCATTCCCCAGGCATGGAAGAAGTCGATGCCCCGATCGGTGTACTTCTGGATCAGTGCCGGCGCCGCCTCGGCACCACCACAGAGGATGCGCTCTACCGAGGAGAGGTCGAAATCACCGGAGGAGAAAACAGCGTCCATCTGCACCCAGAAGGTGGGTATGCCAGCGAGGACGGTCGGTCGTGTCTGTTCGATGAGGCGGGCCGCCGACGATGGGGATGTGTCGTGGCCGGCGAATACGAGTGAGGCGGGAGCGAGACCCGCCGCATACGGCAGACCCCAGCAGTTGACGTGAAACATCGGGGTCAGGGGGAGCACCACGTCGCCACGTCGAACTGCGTGGCCGTCGACCATCAACTCGGCCATCGAGTGGAGCACCACCGAACGATGCGAGTAGACGACCGCCTTGGGTCGTCCCGTCGTCCCGCTGGTGAAGCAGATCGAGGCCGCGTCGTCCTCATCTACCGGCGTTGCCTCGGCCGGGTCGTGGCCGGCGATCAAGTCCTCGTATCGGGGATCGGAGTCGAATGCCGGATCGGCTTCGGCTCCATCCTCCATGACGACGAAGGTTCGCACCTTCAGTCGGTCGCGAAGTGGGGCGAGAACCGGGGTCAGAGAAGCGTCGACGAAGAGTGCCTCGTCACGGGCGTGGCCGACCACGTACTCGATCACATCGGCATGGAGACGCACGTTCACGGTGTGGAGAACCCTTCCCGAGCAAGGTGCGGCGTAATACAACTCGAGGTGACGATGTCCATTCCATGCGAAACTGCCCACGGTCCCCCCCGGAGACACTCCCAGCGTGCCCAGCGCGGCGGCGAGTCGCATCGAACGGTCACCGATGTCGGCCCAGGTGCGTCGATCGGTCCCGGCGGGCTCCACCGACACGACCTCCATGTCACGGCCGATGGTGCTGGCTCGACGCAAGATCATCGGGATCGATAGGGGGATGTCCTGCATGAGGCCCTGCACAGTCAACCTCCGCATTCGACGGCAGGCGGTCAATATATCAGGTACCTTGATACGATGACCTGGTCGACCGCTCACCCGTTGAATAGGGGAGCCCCCGGGCATGGCTGATCGGCTGGCCCGTGAGGATGTCGTCGCCGTCGACGTCCATGTCCACGTCGAGACGGGGCCGGGTGGTCAGGACCATCTCTCCCCTCGGCTGCGTGAAGCGGTCTCCCGATATTTCCGGGGCGAGGCTCAACTCCCGACGATCGACGAGATCGCGGCCCACTACCGGGAGCGGAGGATCATGGCGGTGGTCTTCGGTGTCGATTCGGCTCTGACCACCGGTCAGCCGCGCATACCGAACGAGTTCGTCGTCGAGGGCGCCCGACGTCATGACGACGTCCTGATCCCTTTCGCCAGCATCGACCCGAGACGGGGGGCCGACGGGGTGGCCGAGGCCAGGGAGTTGCTGGCCGATCATGCCGTGAAGGGTTTCAAGTTCCACCCGAACATCCAGCAGTTCGAGCCCAACGACCAGGCTGTGTACCCGCTGTACGAGGTCATCGCCGAAGCAGGGGCGGTCGCCCTGTTCCACACGGGCCATAGCGGCATCGGGTCGGGACTGCCCGGAGGAGGCGGCATCCGTCTCAGATACGGCAACCCGATGCTGATCGACGATGTCGCCGTCGACTTCCCGGATCTCCAGATCATCATGGCCCACCCGTCTTTCCCATGGCAGGACGAGGCCATCTCCATCGCACTCCACAAGCCTCAGGTGCGAATCGATCTCTCCGGATGGTCGCCGAAGCGGTTCCCGCCACAGCTCGTGGCACACATCGGGAGAGCGCTGAAGGGCCAGGCCCTCTTTGGCTCCGACTACCCATTGATCACTCCCGACAGGTGGCTCGACGACTTCGAGGGCCTCGACATCGGCGAAGACGCCCGCGACATGATCCTGAGACAGAACGCGAGTCGTCTCCTGAATCTCGGGTTGGCTTGACTTTGGTTGCGGCCGCGCCGGGGAAGGGGGTATCGTGTCCGCAAGCCGCACATTTGTTCGGATACCGAACAGATCACGGTAAGAGGAGGAAGATGACAGCGTTGGCCGCGACGACGCGTGGACGCCCGGAGGCTGAGGTCGTTGCTCCTGTTGAAGACTCGGAAGCGCGTATTGTCGACAATATTGCACACAACACGAGAGGTCTCGTAGTGTTGCCGCCGATGAGGAGGACTCGCCCGGTTCGGCCCGGAGGTCTGACCGTGGTGCTCTCGCCGCGTGCTGGGGGGACGCTCTCATGCTCGTGCTGAGCGACGTCTCGGTCAGCTTCGGTGGCTTGAAGGCCCTCGACGGTCTCTCCTTCTCGGTGGAGACGGGGGAGATCCTCGGCATGATCGGGCCGAATGGCTCGGGCAAGTCGACGGCTTTCAACGTCATAACCGGCACGCTCAAGTCGGATAGCGGATCGGTGACGTTCGATGGGGAGGACATCACCGGTCTCCCCTCACACCGGATCGCCCACCGGGGCGTCAGCCGTACCTTTCAGGTGGTCAGACCCTTCCCCCATCTGACCGCCCTCGAGAACGTATTGGTGGGGCGTCTGTTCGGTGGTGAAGGCGACACCAAGTCGGACGAGGCGATGGCTGCCGGGATCGCGGTCCTCGAAGAGATCGGTCTCGCCACCAAGGCGAGTCGAAAGGCCGGCACCTTCACGATCCTCGAGCGGAAATGGCTCGAGGTGGGCCGCGCCCTGGCCAGCCGACCCAAGCTGATGCTCCTCGACGAGTTCATGGCGGGCATATCGGCGGCCGAGGTCCCCGATGCGGTCGACCTGGTCAAATCGATAAATGCCTCCGGTGTCACCGTCATCCTCGTCGAGCACATCGTCAAGGCGATCACCGAGGCGTGTGATCGGGTCGTCGTCTTGGACGCCGGGAGAAAGCTCGCCGATGGCTCCGTGAGCGAGATCGTCAACGACCCCGCAGTCATCGAGGCATATCTGGGGAGTCGGCATGCTGGCGGTTGAAGGGCTCGAGGTCGCATACGGTGACCTTCAGGTCGTCTGGGGAGTGAGCTTCGAAGTGCCCGACGGCTCGATCGTGGCCATCCTCGGGTCAAACGGCGCGGGCAAGACCACGACCCTGATGTCATTGGTCGGTCTCGTGCCGCCCCTGGCCGGCGAGGTGACATTCAAAGGTGAGTCGCTGGCCGGCGTCGCCCCGCACGAACTCGTGGAACGCGGCCTCGTCATGATCCCCGAGGAGCGCGCCACATTCGCCACGATGTCCGTTGCCGACAATCTCGAGTTGGGCGCCTACACCCCCAGGGCGCGCTCCGACAAGGCGGAGACGTTGGCCGAGGTCTATGACATATTCCCCCGGCTGGCGGAGAGGAAGTCGCAGAGCGCAGGCACCCTGAGCGGTGGTGAGCGTCAGATGCTTGCGATCGGCAAGGCGCTCATGGCCAGACCCGAGGTGCTCGTGCTCGACGAACCATCCCTGGGGCTGGCACCGATCATCGTCGAGCACACGTTCGAAGTGATCAGGGACATCAACGCCCGGGGGGTGTCGGTGCTGATGGTCGAACAGCACGTGGAGCTCACGCTGGAGATCGCCGACCACGCCTACATCCTGGAGATGGGTCGAATCGTTGCCGACGGGACCAGTTCTGAGCTGACCAACGATCCCAGGGTCAGGGAGGCCTATCTCAGCCTATGACCCAGCTCATCATGCAAAGTGCGGTCTCGGGCCTGCTCGTCGGGGGGATGTATGGGCTGGTGGCACTGGGTCTAGCGTTGGCCTTCGGAGTCCTCAAGGTGCTCAACGTGGCGC
>JBAPYG010000389.1:0-2418 GCA_049284615.1 Acidimicrobiia bacterium | reverse complement strand
CGCCTGGTCCGCATGGGAAAAAGAGCGACCGTGCTCTACGACGGTGCCCCCGCCGCGGTGTCGGCGGCGCCCCACCAGCACTTCGAGCGCATCACCTACACATCCGGCGACGGTCTCGAGGTCGAAGGGTTTCTCTTCAGACCGCCGGGCACCGACGGCCCGGTGCCAGCCGTCGTCTACCCCCACGGCGGTCCGACCTCCGTCTACGGCGATGAGTGGGACGGTCACGCCCAGTACTTCATCGACAAGGGATACGCATGGTTCGCCATCAACTTCCGCGGCTCCACCACCTACGGCCTCGACTTCGAAAGGGCCAACCACGATGTCTGGGGGGTCAGTGACACCGAGGATTGCGTTGCCGCCGGCGAGTACCTTCAGGGCCTCGACTGGGTCGACTCCGACCGAATCGCGATCTTTGGTGCCAGCTACGGGAGCTACATGGCACTCACGTCCCTCGTTCATCCCCGCAATCCGTTCGCATGCGGTGTGGCCAAGTACGGGGACTCGAACATCCTCACTTCCTGGGCCCAGGGAGACCGCCCCGGAGGTGACGACCTCGAGCGCATGATGGGCCACCCGTCGGACAACCGCTCTGCCTATCGCGCCGCATCTCCAATCCACGCCATCGAGACGATCGAACGACCGATCCTTATCGCTCACGGGGAACGCGACGCTCGCGTGCACGTGAAGCAGGCCGAGGAGTTGGTAGAGGCCCTGAAGCGTCTCGACAAGACATTCGAGTACGTCACATACCCCCTCGAGGGTCATGGGTTCCTCCGACGCGACTCCCAGATCGACTTCTACAAGCGACTGGAACGCTTCCTCGACTGGTACTTGATCTGATCGGTCGGGCCGCAGGGAGATAGGTCGCCCGACCCCTCAAGCCAGATTCCACCGGTGACGAAACAAGCCGGTGATTACAGCTTCGACACCTGAGCTCCGAGATTGGGCCGATCGTCCCGTTGGCAAGGTGACCCGTGTCGGCATCGCCGTTGCAGGGATGGTCTTCGCCACGCTCATCCTCATGTACTCCGCCATCATCGACACCGGCTCCTGGGCCCTCGTCCTGGTTGGCATCGCCCTGGCGGCCACGGCTGTGAGAGTTGCCTCCCGGCCGACACTGAGCCGTATCGGCATCCTCGGTGCGACAGTCCTCGCCGTCCCCTTCTCACTCATGCTCTTCTGATCGCCAGCGGGCCCGCTAAGGCAACCCGCACGACACAACGGCCACCGGCTTACGGTGGCCGTTGTCCGTTACATGGTGGCCGACTTTGGTGGACTGCCTGCCGGGGGCAGAACAAGCCTCACCCAGGGCATCAACCCCACACCACCCCCACCAACCCGGATCAAACCCACCAAACAGACGCACCGTCACAACGTTGTGGGGGAAATCCCCTATTTACACGGCGACGGACGTCCGACATCATCTCCAACACATAGGGGGACTTCAGGACAACCACTCCGTCCCTCGAAGCGACAATGGGGACCTCACCTGGAGGGCCGCTCCTGCGGCCCTCCAGGCCCTTTTCACAGCCACCGCACCGTGTTCTCAGCTACCTTCAGAACCATGTTGAAGGGGAGTTTCACCCATCGGGGGAGTCCCGAGCTCGAGGCCACTCTCCGACGCATGGTCGTCGTCTTTCGGTTCCTGGGATGGATATGGATGACGCTTCTCGTCATCGTCACCCTGGTGTCGGACCCCCCGCCACGGCTCTGGATCGTCTATGGGGCCGTGGGTCTCGCCAGCCTGTGGACCCTCTTGACCTGGTACATGGCCCGCAACAGACCTGAACAACTGGCGGGGGCCGGCTGGTTCGTCCTCGACTCGATCGTGATGCTCGCCATCGGGGCCGCCTCGATCGCCTCGGGCGCCGACGAGCTCTTCCACGGCGGGTTGCCACTCTCGTATGTCTTCGTCGGCGCCTTGTGGGGTGGTCTCCCCGGCAGCCTCATCGCCGCCATCCTTCTCGCGGCCGAACAATTCGCGGTACATGTGATCGCCGACTTGAACCCGGTCCGGGCTGCGGGGAGCATCATCTTCTTCGTCGTCGCCGCCATAGTGGGATGGACCTTCGACCGCCTGCGCGACTACGACATCGCCCGGCAGCGCGCCGAAGGCGAGCTCGCCGCCGAACGGGAAGCGCTCGCCGCCCATGAGGCTCGCGTCGGTCTCGTCAACAAGCTGCACGACTCCGTCTTGCAGACCTTCCACGCCATCAGGATGGGGGCAGACGACCCGGCACAATCCCGGTACCTGGCGCGGCGTCAGGAGCGCGAGCTGCGGCGAAACATCGAGGAATGGCGCTCCGAGTACGAACACAGCTTCCGGGCCGCGCTGCTGGCGGTCCGTGACGACGTCGAAGACATCCATCGCGTCGAGATCGAGGCCGTGATCCGAGACGACATCGATCTCACCCC
>JBAPYG010000388.1:0-4979 GCA_049284615.1 Acidimicrobiia bacterium | reverse complement strand
GGCCAGGATGATGTCGTGTGCAGTCTTCATTCTTCCTCTCCTCCGTCCGCACCATCGGCGAGGGTCTCCTTGACGAAGTCGCCATCGGACACCTCGTACTTGCTCGACCGCCCGACCGAGCCCACCGTGTGGGAGGTGAAGACGACCTGATCGGACCACAGGACGTCGTATGCGGTCAGATGACCGGGCTCGACCATGCGCACGTCACGGAGGTTGCGGAACGACTTGCCGGCCGACCCGTCCAGTTGGGTGAGGACGAGCAGCGTCTTGCCCGATGCCTTCATGGCACCCAGCAGGCTCACGGCCTGTTTCGTCTTGGGAGCGGACCAGTCGATGTCGTCGACCACCAGGATCGCCTCCTCCGAAGCGCGGGCCGAGAGAGCACTCCGTAGGGCGAGCCGCTTCATCTTCTTGGGGGTCCGCTGTGCGTAGTCCCGGGGCTGGGGGCCATGGGCAACGCCACCACCCACCCAGATCGGCGACCGGATCGAGCCGTGTCTTGCCCTGCCCAGACCCTTCTGGCGCCAGGGCTTGCGCCCGCCACCGCGAACCGCGCTGCGGGTCTTGGTGGCGGCGTTGCCCCCGCGTGCTGCGGCGAGCTGGGCCGTGACCACCTGATGCAGGACATCCATGTTGGGCTCGATGCCGAACACTTCTGCGTCGAGCTTGATGTCGCCGTTGGCGGCTCCGTCCGCCTTGAAGAGCGGGGCCTTGATATCAGCCACGAGCCTTCACCGCCTCTCTCACGAACACGACCGAGCCTTTGGGCCCGGGCACCGATCCGTTGAGCAACAGCAAACCGCGCTCGGCGTCGACACCTGCGATCTCGAGATTGAGAGTGGTGACTTTCTCGCCGCCCATGCGACCCGCCATCCGCATGCCTTTGAAGACACGGGCGGGTGTGGCGCAGGCGCCGATGGAGCCCGGGGCACGGTGCTTCTTGTGGTTTCCGTGCGAAGCGCCCTGACCCTTGAAGTTGTGCCGTTTCATCACACCGGCGAAGCCCTTGCCCTTGGAGACACCGCTGACGTCGGCCTTGGCGCCGACTTCGAACATCTCCTCGACCTTGATCTCCTGACCCACTGAGAACTCCGAGGGGTCTTCGACCTTGACTTCGATCAAGTGGCTCGAAGGGGTGACACCGGCCTTGGCGTAGTGGCCGGCGGTCGGCTTGTTCACCGACTTGGCCTCGCCATAGGAGATCTGGATGGCGTTGTAGCCGTCTCTCTCGATTGTCTTGATTTGGACGACGCGCACAGGGCCGGCCTTGACGACCGTGACCGGGATCGACCGCGCCTCGGCGTCGAAGATCTGGGTCATGCCCAGCTTCTGTCCGAGAATTCCGTTGAGCGAGCTCACAATTTGATCTCCACCTCTACGCCGGCGGGCAGCTCGAGACGCATCAGCGAGTCCACCGTCTTCGGGGTGGGCTCGAGGATGTCGATGAGCCGCTTGTGGATCCGCATCTCGAAGTGCTCGCGACTCGTCTTGTGGACGTGGGGCCCACGTATGACGCAGTAGCGATGGATCTCGGTCGGCAATGGCACCGGGCCTTTGATCTTGGCCTGGGTGCGTAGCACGGTCTCGGTGATCTTCTTCGAAGACTCGTCGACGACGTTGTGGTCGTAGGCCTTCAAGCGGATGCGAATCTTCTGGTCAGCCATTACTTGTTGATCTTCACGACTCGTCCGGCGCCGACAGTCCGGCCGCCTTCACGGATAGCAAAACGAAGACCCTCATCCATAGCGATCGGAGCAATCAACTCCACACTCATCTCCGTGTTATCCCCCGGCATCACCATCTGAGTCCCCTCCGGCAACTGAATCGAACCAGTCACATCAGTAGTCCGGAAATAGAACTGAGGCCGATAACCAGGGAAAAACGGGTTATGCCGACCCCCCTCCTCCTTGGTCAACACATAAACCTGAGCCTCGAAATCAGTATGAGGAGTAATCGACCCCGGCTTCGCCAACACCTGACCCCGCTCCACATCCTCCTTACCAATCCCCCGCAACAAAACCCCCACATTGTCCCCAGCAACACCCTGATCCAACAACTTCCGGAACATCTCAATCCCAGTAGCCACCGTCTTCTGAGTATCCCGGATCCCCACAATCTCAACTTCCTCATTCACATTGAGCACACCCTGCTCAATACGACCCGTCACCACAGTCCCCCGACCCGTAATCGAAAACACATCCTCGATCGACATCAAAAACGGCTTCTCAGTGTCCCGCTCCGGATTCGGGATATACGAATCAACCGCATCCATCAACTCCATCACCTGATCCCCAGCCGACTCATCCCCCTCCAAAGCCAACAACGCCGAACCCCTCACCACCGGCACCTCATCACCAGGAAACTCATACTCGGTCAACAAATCCCGGACCTCCAACTCCACCAAGTCCAAAAGCTCCTCATCATCAACCATGTCGACCTTGTTCAAAAACACCACAATCGAAGGCACACCCACCTGACGCGCCAACAACACATGCTCACGAGTCTGAGGCATCGGACCATCAGCCGCCGACACCACCAGAATCGCCCCATCCACCTGAGCCGCCCCCGTAATCATGTTCTTGATGTAATCAGCATGACCCGGCATATCCACATGCGCGTAATGACGAGCCTCCGTCTCATACTCCACATGCGAAATCGAAATCGTGATCCCACGCTCCCGCTCCTCAGGAGCCTTATCAATATTCTCAAACTCCGTAAACGTGTTATCCCCACCAACACGATCCGCCAACGTCTTCGTAATCGCCGCCGTCAACGTCGTCTTCCCATGATCAATATGACCCATCGTCCCCACATTCACATGAGGCTTCGTACGCTCGAACTTTGCTTTTGCCATGGTCTGTCTCCTAGTCCTTCCTAAAGCCTCAGGCCTCACCGCGGCGATGGGCCACGATTTCCTCGGCGATCGAATCAGGCACGTCCTGATATGAGTTGAATTGCATCGAGTAGGTGGCGCGCCCCTGGGTCTTCGACCGCAGGTCGGTGGCGTAGCCGAACATCTCCGACATGGGGACCTGGGCCTTGATCACCTGACTGTTTCCACGCTGGTTCATGCCCTCGACCTTGCCCCGTCGGGCGTTCAGGTCTCCGATCACGTCTCCCATGTACTCCTCCGGCGTCGTCACCTCGACATCCATGACCGGCTCGAGGAGCTTGACCCCCGCCTTGCGGGCGGCTTCCTGCAGCGCCATCGACCCGGCGATCTTGAATGCCATCTCCGACGAGTCGACGTCGTGGGAAGAGCCGTCGACCAGGACCGCACGCACATCGACCAAGGGGTACCCGGCGAGGATGCCCTGGTCCAGGGCCTCCTCGATACCGGAGTCGACGGAGGGGATGAACTCTCGGGGAACCGAGCCACCTTTGATCTGATCGATGAACTCGTAGCCACCACCTGGCCCGGTGGGCTCGAGGTTGATGACGACGTCGGCGTACTGGCCCTTGCCCCCGGACTGCTTCACATGCTTGTACTGGACCTTCTCTATGCCCCGGCGAATGGTCTCCCGATACGCCACCTGAGGCGTGCCCACCGCAGCATCGACCTTGAACTCGCGGAGCAGACGGTCGACGAGGATCTCCAGGTGGAGCTCCCCCATGCCGCTGATGATGGTCTGACCCGTCTCCTCGTCACCACGCACCAGGAAGGTCGGGTCTTCCTCGGAGAGACGGTGCAGCGAGCTGGAGAGCTTCTCTTCGTCCGACTTGGTCTTGGGCTCGATCGCCACCGAGATGACCGGAGCCGGGAACTCCATGGACTCGAGCTGGATGGGGGCGTCCTGGGCGGAGAGAGTGTCACCCGTGGTCGTGTTCTTGAAGCCGATGCCGGCCACGATGTCGCCGGCGAAGACGTCATCGACGTCCTCACGGTGATTGGCGTGCATGCGCAGGATCCGACCGACCCTCTCCTTCTGGCCCGTGGTCGTGTTGAGCACGGTGTCGCCCTTGGCCATGTGACCCGAGTAGACGCGGAAGTAGGTGAGCTTCCCGACATGGGGGTCACTCATGATCTTGAAGGCGAGAGCCGAGAACGGGTCGCCGTCGTGATTCTGCCTCTCCATCACCACGTCCTCGTCCCCCGGCTTGAAGCCCTTGGTCTTGGGGAGATCGTCCGGGCTCGGCAGATAGGCGACGATGGCGTCGAGGAGGAGTTGGACACCCTTGTTCTTGAAAGCAGAGCCGCAGAACACCGGTGTGAAGTCGTTGGCGAGTGTCCCGTTGCGCACCCCGGCGTGAATCTCCTTCGCGGTGAGGTCTGCATCTTCGAGATAGGACTCGAGGAGGTCCTCGGACGTCTCGGCGACGGCCTCGAGCAGCTTCTCGCGATAAGCGGAAGCCTTGTCGGCCATGTCGGCGGGGATCTCGGTGGTCTCCCAGGCCTTGCCGTCGTCCCCCTTCCAGACGTGCGCCTTCATCTCGACGAGGTCGACCACTCCGATGAAGTCAGCCTCGGTGCCTATGGGGAGCTGCATCACGAGCGGCTTGGCGCCGAGACGCTCGACGATCGAGTCGACGTCGAAGTAGAAGTCGGCACCGGTGCGGTCCAGCTTGTTGATGAAGCAGATTCGGGGGACCCCGTACCGGTCGGCCTGACGCCAGACGGTCTCCGACTGGGGCTCTACGCCGGCGACACCGTCGAAAACGGCGACCGCGCCGTCGAGCACGCGGAGGGCGCGTTCGACTTCGACGGTGAAGTCGACGTGACCCGGGGTGTCGATGATGTTGATCAGGTGCTCGTGCCAGATGCAGGTGGTGGCGGCAGAGGTGATGGTGATCCCCCGCTCCTGCTCCTGTTCCATCCAGTCCATGGTGGCGGCGCCCTCATGGACCTCACCGATCTTGTAGTTACGGCCGGTGTAATAGAGGATCCGCTCGGTGAGGGTGGTTTTGCCCGCGTCGATGTGGGCCATGATCCCGATGTTTCGGGTACGGCTCAACGGGACCTCCCGCAGATGCGATAGCGC
>JBAPYG010000387.1:0-14496 GCA_049284615.1 Acidimicrobiia bacterium | reverse complement strand
GGTTCACGTTCCCCGGCACGCCCGGGATAGTCATCGGGCACAACGCCCACCACTCCTGGGGTGTGACCACCGAGGCTGCGGACACCCAGGACCTCTTCATCGAGCGAGTCAACCCCGATGATCCCGGTCAGTACGAGGTGGACGGTCGGTGGGTCGACTTCGAGATCGAGGAGGAGACCATCGTCGTCGGAGGCGGGGACGACGTGACATACGACGTTCGGCGAACCAGACATGGTCCTGTCATCTCGGAGACATATCTCGAGGACAGCCAGTTCGACGACTCCTCCACCGTCGACCTGCCAGAGCGATACGTCGTCGCCTTGTCGTGGCAGAGCCTCGAACCGTCGACGCTCACACAGGCGATCGTCGGGATGAACCTCGCCACCACCTACGACGAGTTCCGCGCCGCCGTCTCACTCTGGGACATCGCCGCCCAGAACGTGGTCTATGCCGATATCGAAGGCAACATCGCCTACCACTCCACAGGTGAGATCCCGATTCGGGCCAAAGGGGACGGGCTGTACCCCGTGCCGGGCTGGACGTCGGAGTACGAGTGGACCGGCACGATCCCGTTCGAGGAGATGCCGTCCGAGCTCAACCCCGAGAGGGGATTCATAGTGACGGCCAACCAGCCCGTCCTCCGCCCCGGGCAGGAACCACTCATCGGGATCGATGGCGCATATGGGTACCGGGCCTCCCGGATCCAGCAGATGATCGAGGAATCGGACGGGCACACGGTCGCCACGATGCAGGAGATGCAGTTCGACGCGTTGGATGGTGGCGCCGAGACTGTCGTTCCATATCTGCTCGCGGTCGACGCCGGAGACGACGAGCCCATCGCCGACATGCAACTCCGGCTGGAGGGGTGGTCGACCGGATCGGGCGCCTATCAGGCCGCAGGGCGGTCGACCGGGGCAGCCATCTACCAGGCGATCTGGCGCCACCTGCTCTCAGAGACGTTCTGGGATGACCTGCCCGAGGACTACCGCCCCAACGGGGGCAGCCGCTGGTTCGAGGTGGTGGGCCAACTCCTGGAGACACCGGAAGACCCCTACTGGGACGACCAGTCGACCGTGGCCACCGAGCAAAGGGACGACATCCTCCTCGAGGCGATGCGACTCGCTCGGATCGATCTCACCAACCTGCTGGGCGACGACCCTCAGGGTTGGTCCTGGGGGGCGCTGCACGTCGGCCACTTCGAGAATCAGACGCTAGGTCGATCCGGGATCGCCCCCATCGAGTGGCTGTTCAACCGGACGGCCCCGCCCCGGTTGGGAGGAAGCTCGTCTCTGGTCAATGCCGTGGGTTGGAACCCGGCCGTTTCCTACGAGGTCGACTGGGTGCCATCGGAGCGCATGGTCGTCGACCTCGGAGACCTCGACTCCTCCACATTCATCCACACGACGGGACAATCCGGCCACGCCTTCGCGGCCAACTACGCCTCGATGCTCGAGATGTGGACGGACGGGCGCCAGGGACCCATGCCGTTCACCAGAACCGGCGTCGAGGCGGTGACGGTCGACGTACTGACCCTCACGCCGACGCGTTAGCCGAGGAAACGACGCAGCTCGTCGGCGACACGGTCGGCATGAGTCCAGACCAGCTCGTGCCCCGCTCCCGCCACCTCTATCAGCTGAGCGTCGGGAATGGCGGCGGCGAGCTCGTATTGCCACCTGGGTGGGACCAGGAAGTCGGCGGAAGGGACCATCACCATCGTCCGGACCCCCAGCTTTGCGATCCAGTCGGTCGAGTCGAAGCGGAGCAAGGCGAAGGTTGCCTGGGCCCCACTCTCGACGTTGCGTCTCGCCGTGTCCCTCCAGATCCAGCGGGCGTGCTCGGGGCGGACGGCGTGACGTGCGATGAGATAGCCGCTGCGGACCTCGGGAGTCCCCACGCCGGTGAGCCGCTCCCAGGCCCGGGCCAGCACCGCACCGACCCTTCGCGCCCATCGATAGCCCTCGGAGTGGCTGGCAAAGGTCGCGATGAGCACCAGGTTCCGCACACGCCCGGGGTGTCTCAGGGCAAATGCTTGTGCGATGACACCGCCCATCGAATACCCCACGACGTCGACCTGGCCAACCCCCATGTCGTCGAGGACGCCGGCGATGTCGTCGGCGTCGTCCTCCACCTCGAACCTCACGTCTCCAGGGGCAGACAGCCCATGACCCCGGTGATCGATCATGATCACGCGCCTGTCCACAGCGAGCTTGGGGGCCACCTGATACCACTCGGTGAGTGACGCCCCGGCGAGCCCGTGCACCAGAAGCAACGGAACGCTCTCACCCGATCCCATCTCCCGGACCAGGAACTCGTCGTCTCCGACGAAGACGGTGCGGCCCGGGATGCGCAGCGGGTGCTCCTGGGGTGGCTTGAACTCCGGCTCGATCCGCGGCCCGAAGGCACGCCAGGCCACACCACCGATCAAGGCCCACTTCCACCACTTCATGGGGCAAGCTCTCCGACGGCGAAAACCAGCTCTTCGACCGGTGACCCACCGAGCAGATGCTCGTCGATGACCCGGTCCAGCTTCTCGATGTCGAGGCCGGCATACCAGGTTCCCTCGGGGTAGACGACAGCGATGCACCCCTGTTCGCAGATCCGGAGGCAATCCGCCTTCGTGCGCAGGACGCTCCCGTTGCCGGACGGAGCGGGGCTCGGGTCTTGGCTCATGTCACCTTGCCACTTCGGTGGGGCCGTGGCCACGTCGAGCTCTTTGAGTCGGCTCTTCAGGTGAGACCAAAGCCGATTGGTCTCCTCACGGGGCGCGCACTTGGGGTTGCTCTGGTCGGCGCAGAGGAAGATGTGCCTCTGGGCCCTCGGAATCGACAGGGCCTCGGCGATGTTCGACAGTCGCTCGGTCGGCTCCATGGAGCCAAGTTAAGCCCACCCGGGCCTGTTGTCCGAAGCCGGGAGCGCCCGATGCTGCCTCAACCGAGGCGAAGACCCCGTGCCTCGGTCACGGTCCCAACCGGCTGTGTCCGGGGGACGGACTTTCGATAGCCCTCGACGCGGTCCCTTGGGATCGCCACGAGCAGGCCACCGGAGGTCTGCGCATCGACCAAGGGCTTCCACGTCTCGACGGGCAGATGGGTGGTGACATCAGGTTCGACCGACTCCAGGTTCCTCTGGGAGCCGCCTGCCCACATCCCCGCCTCGAGCAGGGCCCGGGCGCCGGCGAGGAGCGGCACCGCCTCGACGTCGATCTCGGCGCCGACGCCCGAGGCTCGACAGATCTCCGCGAGATGGCCGAGCAGCCCGAAACCGGTCACGTCCGTGGCCGCATGCGCCCCGTGCTCGACCAAAGCGCCACCTGCCAAGTCGTTGAGAGTGGCCATGGTCTCTATCGCCTCCTCAGCGACAGACGCCGGGCACTTCCCTCGCTTGATCGCCGTCGTGATGATCCCGATGCCCAGTGGCTTGGTCAGCACCAGGATGTCCCCGGGGACCGCACCGCCGTTGGTCACGACCTGGCCGACATCGGCGGTGCCCGTGACGGCGAAGCCGTAGGTCGGCTCGGGCCCGTCGATGCTGTGCCCTCCCAGAACGGTGCATCCCGCCGTTGCCATCACATCCATCCCCGCCGCTATCACCTCGGAGGCGAGGGCGAAGTCCAATTCGTCACGCGGCCAAGCCAGGTACTGGAGTGCGGTGAGAGGCTTCGCAGCCATGGCGTAGATGTCGGAGAGGGCGTTGGCTGCCGCGATTCGACCCCAGTCGCGTGCGGAGTCGACCACCGGCGTGAAGATGTCGACGGTCTGGACGAGGGCGCGACCGTCCCCCAGCGCATAGACGCCGGCGTCGTCGCCCGTCTCCATCCCGACTATCAGATCGGGGTGGGCGGCGGCGGAATGGTCATGTACGGGACCCAGGACCTGGGCCAACTCGGCCGGGCCGAGCTTGCAGGCTCAGCCGGCCCCGTGGCTGTATCGGGTGAGACGTGTCTCGGTCACCCGTCGAGGTTAAGCGACGCGGCTCAGGCTGCCGACGGCGTCGTTGCTACACGGTCCCGTGTCATCTCGAGCTGGCGTCTCACCTCGTCGGCGATCTCGTGGACCCGACTCGCGCCCACCAGGTCGAGAATGACCGCGGGATCCATGAAATCAACGATGACTCCGTCGTCATCGCTGGCGCGAACCACGACATTGCACGGGAGCAGGACTCCGATGCTGGGCTCGCTGTCGACGGCATCGCGGGCGAACTCGGGATTGCACGCGCCCAGTATCAGATAGGGATCGTGGAAGATCCCGAGCTTCTCCCTCATGATCGCAGCCATGTCGATCTCGCTCACTATGCCGAATCCATGCTCGGCCAGAGCCTCTTTCGTCTTGGCCACGGCCGACGAGAAGTCCTCGTGAACCGTGACACTGAAGTGGTAGGGGGCCACTGCCGCTCCTTCCTCGGGATGGATGCCATCAAACTAGGGACCACTGCTCCGCGCCGATAGAGACGAAAGGCCCACTGGAACCTGACGAAAGGCGATTGTGGCTCGAGTGCGCAGAGAGCACTGTCGAAGTGTCGAAAGGAGATCCATTGATCGAATCGCACCACTACACGGTCGAGGTGACCGGCTCCGGCGAGAAGACCGGTTTCCTGACCGCCACCACCGACGGCCTCATGGAGCTTCCCTTCGCGTCACCACCCGAGTTCGGTGGGCCCGGGCGGGTGTGGAGCCCGGAGCATCTGTTCGTCGCCGCGGTGGCTTCGTGTCTCATGACCACGTTCCGGTCGATCGCCGACCGCTCGGGCGTCGAGGTTATCGATTACGTCGACGAGGCGGTGGGTCGGTTGCGGAGAGGGAGCGACGGGTTGTACTCCATGGATCGCCTCACACTCCGGCCAACCATCGTGATCTCTGCCGACTCCAAGGTCGAGAGGGCGACGCGTCTCATCGAGAAGTCCGAGCGAGTCTGTCTCGTGGCCCGCTCCATCACCTCGGAGCTCGTCCTGGAGCCGACGATCCTCCAGGTGGATCAGGTCTCCGCCTGAGGCTCCCCGGACCTTCAGCGGCCTCCCCCGGCCCGCACGGTGTGGGTGTAGCGTCGCTGGCTCCCTAATCTTCTCCGATCCATGACCGATCAGCCGACGTTCCTCACACGCGCCGCCTACGACAAGCTCCAGGCCGAGCTGGAGCAGCTCAAGACCGAGGGTCGCGCCGAGATCGAGGACCGCATCGCCGAGGCCCGGTCACACGGTGACCTCAGGGAGAACGCCGACTACGACGCGGCCAAGAACGATCAGGGTCTCATGGAGGCGCGCATCCGCAAGCTGGAGCATCTGGTGAACACGGCAGAGGTGCGCGAGGTCGAGGACACGGGGAGAGTAGAGATCGGCTCGGTGGTGACCGTGGTCGACTCCGACGGGGACGAGATGGAGTACTTCGTGGCCCCGCAGGAGAACAAGGTGCCTGGGCTCTTCCTCGCCTCGCCTTCGAGCCCGCTCGGGGCCGCCCTCCTCGGGAGCTCGGTTGGAGCCGAGGTGGAGTACGAGGCACCTGCCGGGAAGATGCGTGTGGAGGTCAAGGCAGTCCGACCCTACGAGGGCTGACCACCGTTGTAGCCTGACCCCGGTCCATCGCATCCGGGGTCAAAAGTGAGACTTCGACTCAGAAGCCCTCGTCAACTCGCAAGTCAGCTCCTCGCCGTCGCGCGGCGCGACCACGATCAGGTGGCCGACTACCTCGATGCCAATCGCGAGGAATGGGAGGCGCTCGCCACTGCGGCACCCAGCGACGCCGCTGACATCCTCGAGCAGCTCGACGAAGAGGACGCAGTCGTCCTGCTCTCGGAGCTTCCGCCCGCCGACGCCGCCGAGATCCTCGAGGAGATCGCCCCCGAGCTCGCCGCGGAGTTGCTGGAGAAGTACCCGCTCTCGGAGCTGGCCGCGGCACTGAACGAAATGCCGAGTGAGGCCGCGGCCGACCTCATAGGTGAGCTCGACCATGAGGTGACCGAGGACGTCCTCGCCGCCATGACGGACGAGGCCGAGGACGAGGTCCGCGACCTGCTCGTCTTTCCCCCCGACAGCGCGGGCGGTCTCATGACGACCGAGATCGCAGCCCTCCCCATGGGTCTCACCACCGGCGAGGCGATCGAGCGGATCCGACAGCTCCGCGAGGAGTACGAGGACCTGTCATATGTCTACGTGGTCGACGAGGCAAACCGGCTCCAGGGGGTCATCTCATTCCGAGACCTGGTGTTTCGTCGCCCGGGCGCCCCACTTGCAGATGTCATGGTGCCCGACCCGGTGTCGGTGACCACATTCACCGACCGCGAGGAGGTGGCCGAGATCGCCCAGCGGTATCACCTCTACGGCGTGCCGGTGGTCGATGCCGGCGGGCAGCTCGTGGGGATGGTCACCACCGAGGCCGTGATCGAGGCGATCCAGGACGAGGCAACCGAGGACTTCGCCGCGGCGGTCGGGGCCGGCGTGGCGGAGACGGTGTACACCGATGTCACCTCGTCGTTCCGGATGCGGGTGCCCTGGCTCGGTCTCAACCTGGTGCTGGCCCTGCTCGTCGCGTTCGTGATCGAACAGCAGACCGGTGTCATCAGCCGGGAGCCGGTTCTGGCGGCCCTGATGCCGGTGGTTGCCCTGGTGGGGGGTAATGGCGGCAACCAGAGCCTGGCGGTGATGATCCGATCGCTCGCCTCCGACGATGTGCCCTCCGCGCAGGTACCCGGGATCCTGCTGCGTCAGCTCGGCGTCGGGCTCCTCAACGGCGCAGCCCTCGGCCTGCTCGCCGGTGTGCTCAGCTGGGTGCTGATCGAGGCGGGGGTGTTCACGGGCATTGCCGAGGCCCTCGAGGTGGCCATCGTGGTGGCAGTGTCGGCCTTCGTCGTGCTGGTGGTGGGCTCGATCGTGGGCAGCGGGATACCGGTGCTCCTGCGCAGGTTCGGTCTCGATCCTGCTCTGGCATCGTCGATCTTCCTGACCCTGGTCACCGACACCGTCGGGTTCGGCGGCTTCTTGTTGATGGCGGGCTGGCTGCTCTGAGCACCAGCCCTCGCCGGGTGCGTTGGCTCAGCTCCCGATGGCCCCACCGGAGAACTCGGCGAACGGCCCGCGGAACTCGAGGCGATCCCGGCCCACGAGCGTGGCGAAGTGGTGCCGCTCGATGAGCTCGGCCTGCTCCGGGGTGCGGTCGGCCTCGGCGACCAGGAAGGCGTTGGCCGCGTCTTCGTCGTCGAAGACCTCGGCGCCGTAGAGCTCGCTGTCGGTCTCGATGAGGCCGATCACGAAATTCTCCAGGTCCACATCGGTGTATGCCCCATTTGGGATGACGTAGTAGCGCTCCTCACCGTTGTCGTTGGGGAAACGAGCCACGACGGCGAAGTCGGCGACCGTCTCTCCGACCAGGGTGGTGCCCGGGGACGTACCGCCGGTCTCACCGTCACCGGTGGTGGTCGTGGTCGCCGGCGCATTGGTGCCACCGGTGACGATCGTCGAACTGCTCGACAACTCGGCATCACCGCTGTCGCAGGCGGCGACCAGGACCGTGAGGACTGCGAGCAGGCTGATGAGACGATATTTCATGGGCACGACAACGAAACGCTAGTGCTGGTTGGTTCCCAACCAGACGCGCTCCGCAAACCTCTCCGCCAACATTCGAGTCGTTGGGCCCGGGCCCCACTCCAGCCCGCCGACCGCTATGACCGGCTGAACCTCACGGATCGTGGAGAGGGCCATGACCTCGCTCGCCAACTCGAGGCGACCGAGGGCCCAGCGCCCCTCCACCACCTCGATCGGCTCGGCTCGCGCCAGCTCGAGCACGAATCTCCTCGTGATCGAGTCGAGGATCCCCAGGTCGAGCCCCGGGGTCTCCAGGACCCCGTCGACCATCCAGGCGACGGCGAAAGTCGGGCCTTCCAGTATGAGCCGTTCGACACTCAACAGCAGCGCGTCGTCGAACCGAGCGTCGCGTGCTTCGCGTCCGGCCGACATGTTGGCCGCATACGAAGTCACCTTGGCTCCGGCGAGCCGCCACGTCTCCCCGGCGGAATGCCAGGGGGCGGCCACGGGGAGCAGACGGGTGGGGGCCGTATCCAGATCCCACGAATGGCCGAACACGATCACGTTCGGCTCCTGGTCGTGGCCGGGAACCGCCGATCCGCGGGTCACGACTACCCGGACGGCCCCGTCCCCGACGTCGGACGCCGCCTTCTCGACCCATGACGTCAGCTCGGTTCGATCGGGCAGCTCGAGTCGAAGTGCGGCTGCACTGGCCGCCAGACGATCGAGATGCTCACCGACGGCGAAGGCACGGCCACCGTAAGACTTCAACACCTCGAAACAGCCGTCGCCGCGCAAGACCGAAGAGTCGGTCACGGGAATCCGCCCGTCCGAAGGCGCCCCGTTGATGATCACGTCGGTGATCACGGGAGCGAGGGCCGGTAGTGGTTGGTTATGGGGAGCCGTCGATCCTTGCCGAAGGCCTTGGTGGTGATCTTCACCCCGGGAGCGGCCTGGCGGCGCTTGTACTCGTTGCGATCGACCATCCGGGCAATGGTGACGACCGTCTCCGGATCGAAGCCGTCGGCGACGATCTCGGCCACACCCATGTCGTCTTCGATGTATCGCTCCAATACGGCGTCGAGCACCTCGTATGGCGGAAGCGAGTCCGAGTCCTTCTGGTTGGGGCGTAGCTCGGCCGAAGGTGGTTTGTCGATCGTTCTCTGCGGAATGGCCTCTCCCTGTTTGTTCCGCCAGCCGGCCAACTCGTAGACCAGACCCTTGAAGACGTCCTTCAGTACGGAGTAGCCGCCGACCATGTCGCCATAGAGGGTGGCGTATCCAGCGGCCATCTCCGACTTGTTGCCGGTGGCGAGCACCATCGGCCCATGCTTGTTCGAGATCGCCATGAGTGTCGCTCCTCGGGCCCTTGCCTGGAGGTTCTCCTCGGCCACCCCGAACTCGGTCCCCTCGAATACCCCGGCGAGGGCATCGAGCTGGGCGGCGAAGACACCGTCGATGGGGATCACGTCGAATCGAATGCCCAGATTCTCGGCCAGCTCCCTGGCGTCGTCTATCGAATGCTGTGATGAGAACCGGGAGGGCATGGCCACTCCCCAAACCGCGTCGGGGCCGAGCGCATCGGCGGCCACGGCCGCCGTGAGGGCGGAGTCGATGCCCCCGGAGAGCCCGATGACGACCGACGAGAAGCCGTTCTTGGAGCAATAGTCCGCCAAACCGGTGGTGAGGGCTCGATAGACCTCCTCGGTCGGCTCGAGATAGGGCTGGATCTCCCCCGGCGCACGCGGGTCGCCACCGATGGGCACGTCGACGACGAAGAAGTCCTCCTCGAACTGCGGCGAGCGATGGAGCACCGAGCCGTCCGCGGCGACGACGACCGAGGCTCCGTCGAACACCAGCTCGTCCTGGCCACCCACGAGGTTCAGATACACCACCGCCGCGCCACCAGCCCTGGCCCGCGCCGAGAGCATCTCCTCCCGGGCCTCGGCCTTTCCTCGGTGAAAGGGTGATGCGTTGATGTTCAACAGGACCTGGGCTCCCTGCCGCGCCTGCTGGGCGGGAGGGCCATCCGGCAGCCAGATGTCCTCGCACACCGACACGCCGACCGGGACACCCGCCATCTCCCATACGCGATCGGGATCGGTTCCCACGACGAAGTACCGGTCTTCGTCGAAGACGCCGAAGTTGGGTAGATGCACTTTGTGGTAGACCCCACGGACCAAACCGTCGGAGATGACCGCGGCCGCGTTCGCCACGCCCCGGGGCGCCGAGTCGATGGCGTTGCTCCCCGGGCCGGAGGCATGGTCGAGAAAGCCGATGACCGTGGTCATCGTCCCCGATAGCCGGGCGAGACGGTGCAACGCCGCGACGTTCGCCTCGACGAAGTCGCGCCGCAACACGAGATCCTCGGGCGGGTAGCCGGGTATGGCCAGCTCCGGCACCAGCAGCACGTCCGCCCCGGCCTCGGCGGCCCTGGTCATCGCCCCCGCGATCAGGTTCTCGTTGCCCCCGATGTCACCCACGGTCAGGTTGAGCTGAGCGCCGGCGACCTTCAATGACATGTCGGGGACACGATACGCCGCCCCCCTGAGGTGACCGGTGTCATAGCCTGTCGACGTGGCCGAGCACGACACAGCCGTTGAGCGTCTTCGACGGATCAGCCCTCCCCTGGCCGAAGCCCTTTCCCGACAGCCCGATGCGCGAGAGCATGGCGGCAGGGAATCGACCGTGGGGGCCCGGGTCCTCGCCACCTTGATAGAGGTCGCCCTCGCCGACGTCGAGGGCGCAGGACTCGCCGAGACCACCCGCACCCTGTCGGCCCGCATGGACAGCATCGTCGCCGATGAGCTCGAGTCCGTGATCGAGCAGCTCATCGAGCGTCATCCGGTGGCAGCCGACATCTCATTCGCAGTGATCGCCATGGGCAAGTGGGGCGCCCGGGAGCTCAACTACTACTCCGATATCGACCTCGTCTTCGCACATGACCCGAACGGCGAGGACGAGACCGCGGCCCACGCCGCGGCACTGGCAATCGCCGGCCGTCTCCTCACCCGGCTCTCGACACCGAGCTTCGACGGCCCGACCCTCAACGTGGACGCCGACCTCCGCCCCGAGGGATCGATGGGCCCCCTGTCCCGGAGTCTCAACGGATACAACGGCTACTACGGGCGCTGGGGGGAGGCATGGGAGCTTCAGGCGCTCCTCAAGGCACGACCGGCCGCCGGCGACGCCGAGCTCGGCCGAGCGTTCCGGGAGATGGCCGACCGGATCGTCTGGGAGGAGGGCCTCGATGTCGATGCCCTGCGCAGCATTCGGGCGTTGAAGGCCCGAGCCGAGGAGGAGTCGAGCTCGTTCGACATCAAGCGATCGCGCGGGGGGATCCGCGACATCGAGTTCTCCGTGCAGATCCTGCAGCTGGTGCACGGCCGGGTCGACGCCGACCTGCGGGTCACGGCCACGATGGACGCCATCGACGTCCTGAGCCGAAACGGGTACATCGCAGACCAGGAGGCGGAGCGCATGAGCGATGCCTATCACTTTCTCCGGGACGTCGAGCACCGACTCCAACTCCGCGAGCTTCGCCAGACCCACGAACTGCCCTCGGATCGCGAGGGACGGGAGTGGTTGGGCCGCTCCCTGGGCTTCAACCAGGACCCGGCAACTCAGTTCGATCAACGACTCGCCGCCGTGCGGGAGAACGCCCGCGACCTCCATGAGCGGCTCTACTTCCGACCCATCCTCGACGCCCTGGTGGGTCTCGACGACTCCAGGCTCGATCTCACCGGAGCCGAGGTCCGCCTCCAGGCCCTCGGATTCCGCAACTCGGTCGCAGCGACGCGTACGGTCGGCGAGCTCCTCTCCGGGCTGAGCCGACGCTCGAGGGTGATGCATCAGGTGTTGCCGCTGATGCTGGATTGGCTGTCGCAGTCACCCGACCCCGACCTCGGCCTGGCCCAGCTCCGGTTGCTCCTCGCACATTCTCCCGATCACGCCGCCCTGATCACCCTCCTGCAGAACAACCCGGTCGCCGGGGAGCGATTGTGCCGGCTTCTCGGCACCGGGAAGCTGATCGGCGACCTGATGGATCGCATACCCGAGTTCATCCCCAGACTGGCCGACGACGAGCTCATCGCAGCGATACGCGATCGAGACGAGGCCACCGATCGTCTGCTCGGGGTCCTCGATGCCCGGCCCGGGCGAGAGACCCGGATCGGGACCATCAGGCGATTCGTGCGTCGACGCAAGCTCCGCATCGCCGCCCGAGACGTGCTGGGGATGGCGGAGCCCCAAATGACTGTCGCCGCCCTGTCCGACAGCGCCGACGCCGCGGTGACTGCCGCTCTGCACATCATCGGCGAGTCAGAAGACCGGTTCGGAATCATCGCGATGGGCCGATGGGGCGGTCGCGAGCTCTCGTATGGGTCCGACATCGACCTGATGTACCTCCATGGCGAGGGGCACAAGGAGCGTGGCCAGGAGATCGCCGTCGAGTTGGGGAAGGTCCTCTCCGAGCCGAACCGGCACGGAGACGCCTACGACATCGACGCCGACCTCCGCCCCGAGGGCCGAAAGGGCCCACTGTCACGATCGCTCACCTCTTTCGCCCGGTACTACCAGGAGTGGGTCGAGCCCTGGGAGCTGCTGGCACTCGTGCGCGCCCGACCCGCCGGCGGCGACCTCGACTTGCTGACCGACTTCTTCTCGACGATCGAGCCGATCGTGTGGAATAGATCCCAGCCCCGGGAGGTGCTCAACGCCATACGGGCCATCAAGGCGCGGGTCGAGTCGGAGCGCATCCCCGCGGGCGAAGACCCCGACTTCCACCTCAAATTGGGGCCCGGGGGACTCAGTGATGTCGAGTTCCTGGTCCAACTCATGCAACTCCGCCACGGGGGGCGAGTGCCTGAGCTGAGGGTCCCCGGCACGTTCCCGGCGCTGGATGCCCTCCGCGACGCCGACCTCCTGTCACCCGGCGACTACCACTCGCTCCACGACTCCTACCTGTTCTGCACCCGGGCCCGGCTTCGCCTCCACTTGCAGAGCGGTCGACCCTCCGACTCGCTGCCGACCGACCAGGAGGCCACCGGGCGCCTGGCGGCATCTCTCGGCTTCGATCGAACCGGCGAGCTGCGCGAGCAGTACATGAGATTCACCAGACGGGCGAGACGCACCTTCGAATCGCTCTTCTTCGATTGAGGGTGGCTAGTTAGTCTCTCTGCAATGCCCACCCCGGAGGAACTGGCCCGGCTGGTGGAGACGATCGCCCCCAAGGTCATCGAACTGCGGCGACGCCTGCACTCGGCACCCGAGCCCGCACACCGCGAAGTCGTGACGACACAACTCGTGAGAAAGGCCCTGGAGAGCGAAGGCCTCTCCTTCCAGGACCGCCTTCCCAGGACCGGGGGATGGGTCGACGTCGGGAGCGATCCGAGGATCGGGTTCCGCGCCGACCTCGACGCCCTGCCCATCACCGAGCCACACGGCAACGCCCCGAGGTCGGCCAACGAGGGGTGGATGCACGCTTGCGGCCACGATGCCCACACGGCCATCGCGGTGGGCATCGCCCTCACACTCCATCGTCTCGGTCTCGACACCGGCTTCCGCGTCCTGTTCCAACCGGGTGAGGAGTCCAACCCGGGCGGCGCCATCGAGATGGTGGCCGAGGGCGTGGTCGAGCGTCTCGACGGCCTTCTCGCCTTCCACGTCGACCCCACTCTGAGGGTCGGGCGCATCGGGGCCCGCTCCGGACCGATCACCGGAAGTGCCGACAGCCTCACGATCGTGGTCCATGGCCCGGGAGGTCACACCTCGCGACCCCACAAGACAGTCGACCTCGTCGATGCCGCGTCACGGGTGGTCACCGAGCTGCCCACGGCGATCCGCCGCTCGATCGACGCCAGGTCGGCCATCGTGACGGCCTTCGGGTCCATCCACGGAGGTGACGCACCGAACGTCATCCCCACCGAGATCGTGATAAAGGGAACGGTCCGCACCCTCGACCTCGAGCTGTGGGACAGCCTGCCCGGGCTCATCGACAAGGCTCTCGGGTCGATACTGGCCATTTCCGGGGCCGGGTACAGCGTCGACTACCAACAGGGGATCCCCCCCGTCGTCAACGACGAGCGGATAGTCGACGTCGTGTCACGTGCCATCGACTCCGGGTTCGGCGTGGGGACCATCGTCGGAACGTCCCAGTCGATGGGTGGCGAGGACTTCTCCAACTATCTGACGGTCACACGCGGTGCCCTCCTCCGGCTCGGGGCGGCCTCGGGCGGGGGTGACCTCCATTCGGCAGGCTTCAAGGTGAATGAGGATGCCATCGGCTTCGGCATCCATGCCGGCGTACGCGCGCTGCTGGCCATGGCCAATGCTTCGGGCTGAGCCAGAAGGCCGCATTCCTCCCCAAGTCCGCACTTGCTCCGCGGACGCCGCCCTCGTTTAGCATTCGGGGGGTGGCGGTTTCAGAGCAGATGCCCAAGGGCTATGAGCCTCACATCGGGGAGACCCGTCAGTACTGGCGAGACATCATCCTCGGAGTCAACGACGGTCTCGTTTCCATCTTCCTGCTCGTGGTCGGTGTCGTCAGTGGTGGTCTCGATCGCCAACAAGTGCTGCTCACCGCCGTCGCCGGCGCCATCGCCGGAGCGGTGTCCATGGCCGCCGGCGAGTATCTGGCCACCAAGTCCCAGGATGAGGTCTTGGCCGCGGAGATCTCGTTGGAGAAGACCCACATCCGCGACTTCCGGGATCTCGAGGTGGCGCAATTGCGGGGCTTCTTCACCGAAATGGGCGTCGCGCCCGATGACATCGACGGGGTGATGGCCGGGTTCGCAGACAACGACACGGCATTGCTCAACGCGATGGCCGCACTCGAGTTCGGGCTCGTCGACTCCGAGCGACGTTCCCCTTACCGTGCCATGGCCGCATCCGGCGGTCTCTTCCTGCTCGGTTCCCTCCCCTCGGTGGTCCCGTTCGCCGTCTCCGACTCGGCGTCTGCCGCACTGGTTTGGGCGACGGTCCTCTCCC
>JBAPYG010000386.1:0-2871 GCA_049284615.1 Acidimicrobiia bacterium | reverse complement strand
CTTCGGACGCAGGTGTCGTTCGCGTCGCCTTCGACCGGCCCGAGGTCCGCAATGCCTTCCGGCCGCACACCGTCGATGAGCTCTACACCGCCCTCGACCATGCCCGGCAAACATCGGACGTCGGCTGTGTGCTGCTCACCGGCAACGGGCCATCGCCCAAGGACGGTGGCTGGGCGTTCTGCTCCGGCGGAGACCAGAGGATCAGGGGCAAGGACGGCTACAAGTACGCCGACGGTGAAGAGATCGACCCGGGCCGAACCGGTCGTCTCCACATCCTCGAGGTCCAGAGGCTGATCAGGTTCATGCCCAAGATCGTCATCTGTGTGGTCCCGGGCTGGGCAGTGGGCGGCGGGCACAGCCTCCACGTCGTCTGTGACATGACCCTCGCCTCCGAGGAGCGCGCCGTCTTCAAACAGACCGACGCCGACGTGGCCTCGTACGACGCGGGCTACGGATCTGCCTACCTGGCGCGACAAGTCGGCCAGAAGCGGGCACGGGAAGTCTTCTTCCTCGGTCGCGAGTACTCGGCTCGGGAGGCGTACGAGATGGGGATGGTCAACGCCGTCGTGCCCCATGGGGAGCTCGAGTCCGTGGCGCTGCAGTGGGGCCGTGACGTCACGGGCAAGAGCCCGATGGCACAGAGGATGCTGAAGTACGCGTTCAACATGATCGACGACGGTCTCGTCGGCCAGCAGCTCTTTGCCGGAGAGGCGACACGGCTCGGCTACATGACCGACGAAGCGCAGGAGGGGCGAGACTCGTTCCTGGAGAAGCGTGATCCCGAATTCGAGAAATTCCCCTGGTACTACTGAGCCATTGAGCCGGTTCCAGGCATGGAAGACGGCGGCGCGGATCCACACACTGCCGGCGGCGGTGGTGCCTGTCCTGGTCGGTTCGGGGCTGGCGTACGGCGAAGGGGTGTTCCGTCGGGACGCCTTCACGTGGGCCCTGATCGGTGCACTCGCCATCCAGATCGCGGCCAATTTCGCCAACGACGCCTCCGACGCCCGAAGAGGCGTCGACACCGCGGACCGGCTCGGCCCACCGCGCATGGTCGCCACAGGGGCCATTGACGCCCGCCAGATGTGGGCGGCCACCTGGGTGGCCATCGCCGTGGCCGGGGTGGCCGGAATCGCCCTGACCATCATCGCCGGATGGCTGGTGCTCCTGATCGGTGTCTCGTCGATCATCGCGATGCTGGGGTACGTCGGAGGTCCGGCTCCCTACGGTTATCGGGGGCTTGGCGAGGTCTTCGTGTTCGTCTTCTTCGGGCTGGTGGCCACGGTCGGGTCCAGGTACGTCCACGACATGTCGGCGCCGCTGGCGGCCTGGCTGCTCGCCATCCCTGTCGGCATGCTCGTCACCGCCATCCTGGTGGTCAACAACTATCGCGACATCGACACCGACCGCGCCACGGGAAAGCGGACTCTCGCCGTGATCATGGGTCGCCCCGGCACCCGTGGCCTGTTCGTGACGCTCGTGTTCGGCGCGTTCGTCGCCGTTGTCGTGTTCGCCACGGCCGGATGGATCCCCCTGGCCACCATGTTCGCCGGGTTCCTCCTCCCCTATGCGGCGGTGCCGGTGCGAATCGTGCTGGCCAGGATCGACGGGCCCGCCCTGGTGAGAGCGCTGAAGTCGACGGCCCGCCTCCACCTCTGGGTCGGCGTGGTGCTGGCCGCGGCCGTCGCCCTCGCACCATGAAACCAGTTGGCGACCTGGAGCCGTCTAACAGCCCATGAGGAGAGTCATCGTTCTGTTGGTCGCAATGGTCGCGGTCAGCGCTTGTCTGGGGTCCGACTTCGCCGACAGCGTCGAAGGGCCTTGGCAACTGACGTCGGGAACCGTGGACGGAGAGGAGATCCCGATCATCGACTCACACCCGATCACCATCACGTTCGACGACGACCAGGTCAGCGGGACCGCCTCGTGCAACGGGTATGGGGGGACTTTCGATCTCGACGGATCTTCCATCAGCCTCGGGAATCTGGCGATGACAGAGATGGCGTGTTTCCCAGAGGAGACCATGGAGGCCGAGCAGATGTACGCCGGAGCATTGATCCGGGTGGACAACGTGTCGGTCGACGGCGACCTGACCCTGACCGGCCCAGGTGTCGAGCTCGTTTTCAGCGCCCTGGCTCCTGTACCCGAGGCCGCGCTGACCAACACGGTGTGGGTTCTCGACGGCTTGGTGACCGGTGACACCGTCACATCCGTATCGGGACGGTCGACGGTCGAGTTCTTCACCGACGGCTCTGTCCTGGGTGACACCGGGTGCCGGCCGTTCTCGGGTCAATACGTGGTCAACGGGGCGGAAGTGCTTCTCACCGAGTTGGCCGCGGATGGCAACGAGTGCGAGCCCGGGCTCTCCGACCAGGACAACCACGTCATCTCCGTGCTCGGAGACGGGTTTCGGGTCGAGATCGAAGGCGAGATGTTCACCGCATGGTCGGTCGGCGAGGAGGGGCTGGTCTATCGGGCCGACTCATGACACGGTGGGCACTTGCAACGGCGTTGGTGGTGGCGGCATGCTCCCCGGGTGAGGCGGCGTGTGAGACCATCGATCCCGGTGGGCCGATCCCCTTCCACCTGTACGTCAGCAACCAGAGCTTCGACGTCGACCCGGTCGATATCGCGGTATCCATCGACGACGTGCCGGTGATCTGTCAGGACTTCGAGGTGGAGGGCCAGCACAACTGGGTTCTCTTCGAGCTTGGCCTCGATCCAGGGCATCACCACATCACTGCCAGCGGGAACCACGGGGCGACGACCTTTCAGGAGGAGTTCGACCACGATGGCGAGAGATGGGCTGTCCTCGACTTCTGGCACGACCCGGATGACGGTTTTGAAGAATTCTCCTTCTCCATCCACGAC
>JBAPYG010000385.1:0-11247 GCA_049284615.1 Acidimicrobiia bacterium | reverse complement strand
GGTCCGATGAGCCGCATTGCGGGCAGAATCCCATCCACTTGGGAGATCGGTACCCGCACGAGTCACAGCTGAATGTGGAAGATGTTGCCATTTAGAGTTAACGATTGCCTCGTCTTAGTGCGAAAATCAAGATCCCCAGGAGGGCCGCCGATAGGACCAGTCCACCCAGGACGTTTGCCAGGGTCCATGGCTCATATGTCCTCACGGCCACGATCAGCATGCCGTGGCACAATAACCCTGGAAGGAGGGAAGTGGCTTCACAGACTTGTGAACATTGTGGCGCGATAGTCGCCGGCGACGAGCAATTCTGCCCGTCGTGCGGTTCATTCATGGACCCCATGACCAGCCCACGCCCTCGCCCCCGTTCCGCCCCCACCTCGGACAAGGTGATCAGCATCAACTCGGACGGCAACAGCAGCACTTCCGAGACTGGTTATGAGGAATTCTCGCTCGAAGAGCCGCCTCCACCGGAGCCAGGGACCGCCACGCCGCCACCTGCCGTCGCCCGAACCGGGGGCAACGGAAACGGTGGCGGGCGCGAGGTGGCGTGTCCTTCCTGTGGAGCGACCAACCCGGGGAACAACAGACACTGCCAGGAGTGTGGCGCCAGACTGCGTCAGGGCCCGCTTCCCACCGCACCCCGACCGGCCGTTCAAGCGACGGCGGGGGTGCGCGCCGCCCTCGCCATCAGCGGTCTGCTCCTCGGTGTGATCTTGATCGCCCTCTTCTTCAACATCTTCAACGGGGACGACCCGGTCGGCGAGGGGTCCACCACCACCACCTCGACCACCGTCCCTCAGATACTCGAGCCGGGTCTGATCGACGTCCTGGACGAGACATGTGACCCCGAGGGCATCAGCGGGTACATCTGCGCCAACCTGACCTCGGGGACACCCGACGAGTACCAGGTCAGCTGGGAAGAGACCGCCGATGCCGGAATCCAGATCACATTCACGTTCGTCGAGCCCATGGCGATCACGGCCATCCATTGGACGAACATCGAGGACAACACGCGTTTCCAGCAGAACTACCGCGCCTCGAGCCTCACGATCCTCGCCCAGGACTCGGTGGCAGGACCGGTGCCGGCCCGTCTCGACGATCGGCCGGGGACCCAGGTGATCGAATACTCCGCCCTCAACACGGCGACTCTGATAATCAATGTCGTCGACGCCTACCAAGCCGAGATCGTCGACGAGAACATATTCGACGAGCTGGCCATCGACGAGATCGAGGTCTGGGGACGCCCGGTGATCGCCCCCACCGACACCACGCCGACCACTACGCCTGCCGGCGACGGTTCGACGAGCACGACGACGGGCGGCTAGAGGCCCCGTCTACTGCTTGATGTACGGCTGGCCGTCAGCAGCCGGGGGCCGGGCCTGGCCCACCAGACCAGCCACGACGATCACCGTCGCGACATAGGGCAGCATCAGCATGAACTCAGACGGTATCCCCGTGCCGAGGATTCCTACCTTCTGGGCCAAGGCGCCGGAGAACCCGAAAACGAGTCCGGCGGCGAGCGCGCCGAACGGCATCCACCGACCGAAGATCATGGCCGCCAGCCCGATGAAGCCGATGCCTCCGGTCATGTTCTCCTCGAACCGCGACACCTGGGCCAGGGCGAGGAACGCTCCACCAAAGCCGGCGATGAGCCCCGCCGCGATCACGTTGCGGTAACGCACCCTGAGAACGTTGATCCCGAGGGTGTCGGCCGCCTTGGGATGCTCCCCGACCGATCTGGCCCGAAGACCCCACCGGGTGCGAAAGAGACCGAAGTGAAGCGCGGCCACGAGCAAGAAGGTGGCGTACACGAAGAAGGTGTGATCGAAGAACATGGGGCCGATCACTGGGATGTCCGCCAGGATCGGGATGCGGATGCTCGACACCCGGGCGGGCGCATTGAGGTCCTGAGCCTCGGAGAGGACGCGACTCGCCAGGAAAGAGGTCAAGCCGAGGGCCAGGATGTTGATGACCACCCCGGCCACGATCTGGTCGACCCGGAACCTGATGGCGAGCCATGCCAGCAGCGCCCCCAGCAACGCCGCAATCAGCATGGCCCCGAGGACACCGGCCCAGGTTCCAAAGGCGCTGGAGAGGACCACGGCCACGAATGCCGCCGTTAGCAGCTGACCTTCGATTCCGATGTTGATCACACCGGCCCGCTCACAGGTGAGCCCAGTCAGGGCCCCGAGCGTGATCACGATCGACGAGATGACGGTGGAGCGGAGCATGCCCACCATGCTGAAAGAGCTATCCGCTGCAGCCCACGTCAAGAAGGCCAGGACGAAAGCGAGAAGGCCAACGCCGAGCGCCGCGTTGGTCCACCGCAGGTTGCGAGCGCGCAGCCTGTCCAGACCCAGGGCGAAGATGATCACTGCCATGACACCGGAGAACAGTCGCGAGTTGAACGTGACCGACACGTTCTGTATCGCATCGGTGGGAAGACTCAGGTTGAAAGTCGAGCTGGCGTCGGCGGGCACACCGAATGCAAAGATCCCGAGGACCACGGCGGCCAGGACCATGAGAATGACCCCGATGATCCGCGATCGACGCTTGTCGGCGCTGGTTCGGACGATCTCGGGCTGCTTCACCCTCTCGACGACGGGTGTGTCGGTCATGCTCCCCACCCCGATGTCACTTGCACCGTCTCGCCGTCGTCGCCCTTGATCCGCCAGATCGACCTGATCAAGCCGGGTGCGGCGACGAAGATCACGATCAGGGCCTGGAGCACGACCACGAGGTCGATCGGTACCTGGGCGGCACCCTGCATCTCACGACCTCCGGCGGCGAGGGCGCCGAAGAGGATGGCGGCCCACATGACGCCGATGGGGTTCGACCTGCCCAGGAGAGCGACGGTTATCGAGTCGAATCCGATCGCTCCGGCCAGCGCCGGCGAGGCCTTGTAGGGCTCGAGCCCCATCACCTGGTTGGCACCGGCCACTCCCGCCAGCCCACCGGCCAGGGCCATGGCCAACGTCACGACCACTGCCACGGCCATGCCGGCATAGCGACCAGCGTGTGGATTGGCGCCAACTGCACGGAACTCGAACCCGACGGAGGACCGGTACAGCAGCCAGTGAACTGCGAAGACGGCCAGGAGAGCGACGAGGAAGCCGATCGTCACCCGATAGTCGGTACCGAAGAGCCTGGGCAGATGGGCGGATTCCGGCAAGGCCGCGGAAACCGGGTTGTTCCGACCCGGATCCTGCAGCCCCGGCGTGGTGAGGATCCATTGCACGAAGAAGAGGGCAATGAAGTTGAACATGATCGTGGTGATCACCTCATGGGCACCGGTGCGCGCCTTGAGGAGCCCGGCGATGCCACCCCAGACCAGCCCTCCGGCGAGACCCGCCAGCAGGGTCACCGGGATGTGGATGATGGCCGGCGCCGTGATGTACAGGCCGGCGTAGGTGGCCGCGATCGCACCCATGAGCATCTGACCCTGGGCACCGATGTTGAAGAGACCGGCTTGGAAGCCGAGGGCGACGCCCAGACCGGCGAGGAGGAGCGGCGTGGCGGCGAACAGGGTCTCCGAGATCGCATTAACCGAGCCGACCGATCCCCGGAACAGCGCTCTGTACGAGGTCCACACCTCATCTGCCATGGTGCTGAGGGCCGTCGGCGTGTCGGTGAACAGGAGCCGGATGCTGTCGGTGTCGGAGAGGGCGATGATCACCGCCCCGATGATCAGGGCCGTGACCACAGCGAGTGTTGGGAGCAGTAACGACTTGGCGACGGAAGTGCCCACACCGGTGGCACGGTCCATCCAGGGGGGGCGGCTCGGTGGAGGTGGCTGCTCTCTTGTCTCCACTTCGGTCATCCGGAGGATCCCAGCATGGCGAGGCCGATGTCGGTGATGTCCGCGTCGGGCGCGAACTCCCCGGCGATCCGGCCCTGGTAGAGGATAAGGATGCGGTCGGCCAGCGCCAGTACCTCATCGAGCTCCGACGAGACAACGAGCACGGCAGCCCCCGCGTCACGCTTCGCCACGATCTGGGTGTGGATGTACTCGATCGAGCCCACATCGATGCCACGCGTGGGTTGAGCGGCGATGACCAGCTCGACGGCACGATCGAACTCACGGGCCACGATGACCTTCTGTTGGTTCCCACCGGAGAGGGTCGAGACTGGCACATCGATGCCCGGCGTCCTGACGTCGTATTGCTCGACGAGCCGGCGCGCCGTGTCGCGGGTGGCATTCCAGTCCATCCGGATCCCCTTCGAGAATGGCCGCTCGTAGTACGAGTCGAGGATCATGTTCTCGGCCACGTCGAAGTCGAGGACCAGACCGCTCTCCTGACGGTCTTCCGGGATGTGGGAGACACCCAGAACGTGCAGATCGCGCGGGTTCGCATCGGTGACGTCGCGATTGCCCAGTGTCACCGTCCCCGAGATGATGGGGCGAAGCCCCATGATCCCCTCGATCAGCTCGCTCTGACCATTGCCCTGCACGCCGGCGACACCCACGATCTCGCCGGCCCGAACCTCGAAGCTGACACCGTCGACGGCTTTGACATTGCGGTCGTCCAACACGACGAGATCGCTGACTCGAAGGATCGCTTCCTTCGGCGTGGCGACTTCCTTGTTGACCCTCAAGTCGACGGCACGGCCGACCATCATGTCCGCCAGGTCTTGGATGGTCGCGTCCCCGGGAAGGACTTCTCCGACTACCTTGCCCCCACGCATAACCACGATGCGGTCGGCGACCGAGAGTGCCTCGCCGAGCTTGTGAGTGATGAAGACGATGCCCTTGCCGTCGGACTTGAGCCCATTGACGATCCCGAAGAACTCCTCGACTTCCTGTGGGGTGAGGACGGCGGTCGGCTCGTCGAAGACCACGAAGCGCGCCTCACGATCCAACACTTTGATTATCTCGACCCGTTGTTGTGCCCCCACGGAGAGATTCTCGATATACGCGTCGGGGTCGACTGCGAGGTTGTAGCGCTCGGAGATGTCGAGGACAGTCTTCTCGGCCTCTCTTCGGTCGATGACACCGCCGAATCCGGTTGGCTCCTGGCCCAGGACCACGTTCTCGGTGACTGTGAAGACCGGGACCAACATGAAATGCTGGTGGACCATCCCGATCCCGGCCGCGATGGCGTCCGCAGATGAGTCGAGCAGCACCGGCCGGCCATCGATCGAGATGGTCCCCTCGTCGGCCGTGTACAGGCCGTAGAGGATGTTCATCAGTGTCGTCTTGCCGGCGCCATTCTCACCCAGCAGGGCAACGACCTCACCGGGGGCGACGGAGAAGGACACGTCGTCATTGGCCACCACGCCAGGGAATCGTTTGGTGATTCCACTCAGCTCCAGCACCGAAACGCCCTCCTGGCATGACCGATTCCGCCCGGTACCTTAGAACGATCTGAGCCCCGGCGACGCCGGGGCTCAGGTCAGTCATGTGCTCGGGTTTGGTCAGCCGGAGATGTCCAAAGTGCCCGAGGCGATGTCGGCGAGGATCTGCTGAACCTCTGCGTCGAGCTCGGCGGGAACACGATCGGCCCACGAGTGGTACTCGGAGAGACCGACACCGTCGTTCTCGAGCGTCCCGACGGTGACACCGGGAGCCCACATGCCGGCGGCGTCATCGTGGATCGAGCGGGTGACCTGAATGGCCAGGCCCTTCTCGATGGTGACGAGCCACAGATCCTGATACTCCTCAGGAGCGGCGAAGAAGGCGTCCTGGTCGACACCAATCAACGCTGCGTCGATGCCACGATCCTGGATCGCGGTACCGCAGGGCAGGTTGATGGCGCCACCGACCGGGAGGATGATGTCGGCGTTCTCGTCGAGAAGGCTCTCACACGTCGAACGGACGACAGGGTCGGCGGGGTCGAAGACGCCCGTGAAGATCCCGTCCTGTGCCTCGACGTCCCACCCGAGCACGGTCACGTCGGTGCCGTTGGTCTCGTTGTAGTAGTTGACGCCCTTGGCGAAGCCATCCATGAAGATGGAGACCGTGGGGATGTTGAGCCCACCGTAGGTGCCCACCACTCCGGTCTGGGTCACGCCTGCGGCGAGATAGCCGGCAGCGAAGGCCGCTTCGTCGGTCTGATACACCAGGCCCCGAACGTTGGGGATCTCGGGGTCGTAGGCGAAGTCGACGATCGTCCAGGTGATGTCGGGGTTGGCCTCGGCGTTGGTCGCCGTGGCGTCACCCAACTCGAACCCGACGGTGACGATGTGCTCGGCACCCTGGGCTAGGCACTGGTCGATGTTCGGCTGATAGTCGGCCTGCTCATCGGATTCCAGAAGAATCGGGTCGGGCTGTGCCGCACCTTCGGTGACTGCGTCGTTCACGCCTTGCCAGGCAGCGGCATTGAACGACCGGTCATCGACACCGGCGAGGTCGGTGACCAGACAGACCACTTTGGCCTCGAGTGCCATGGCCTCCGAAGTCGTGGTCTCTTCCGTCGCCGCCGACGTGGTGGTCTCCTCCATTGCCGCCGAGGTCGTGGTTTCCTCGGCCGGAGCCGCAGTGGTGGTGGTTTCCTCGGTGCCCTCGTCGGCCGGGGAACACGCCGCGAGGACGAGTCCCAGAACCGCGAAGATCGCGAGGTACCGCATATAGCGTTTCACGCTGAATTTCCTCCAATATTGATAAGAGATGGGACAGGGTAAACCCGCCCACGGCGGCAGGTTAGTGGTCGAAATCCCGTAGTGCGATGCCAGGAGAGGGTCGTCTCGACCCGTGGTCACTGGCTCAGAGCCGGGCTATCCGCTCGACGAGCAGGTCGAAGAAGCCGTCGGCGTCGATTCGATTCATCACCAGGGCGTTCGGCCTCTGCTCGGTGACCCCCCACCAGTCGATCACGGTCATCCCCAGGGTGGGCCCCGGGGCGATGTCGATCTCCACCGCCACCTCGCGGCCCTCGAAGAGGTCGGGTCTCAGCAGGTACGCGATGACCGTCGGGTCGTGGAGTGGGCCACCTGGCAAGTCGTATTTGCTCATGTCCCATCGGTCGTAGAACCCGAGCATCCCGGCTACGGCATGTCCGGCGGCCGTCCCCAGATCCTTGAACCTCTGCAGGCGGTCGGGGGTGGTGAGAGCCTTGTGGGTCACGTCGAGCGGCATGAGCACGATCGGGATCCCACTGGTGAACACGACGTGGGCGGCATGAGGGTCGACGTAGATGTTGAACTCGGCAGCGGGCGTGGTGTTGCCGCCCTCGAAGAAGCCTCCGCCCATCGTCACGATCTGGGTGATGTGATCGGCGATGCGGGGCTCTCTCACCAGTGCCAGGCCGAGATTGGTGAGAGGGCCCAGGGTGCACACCGTGATCGCCTCATCCGAGGTCATCAAGATCTCCACCAGCTTGTCCACCGCGTGCCCGGGCGCAGGCCCGAGTGTCGGAGGAGGCAGGTCGGCGCCGTCCAGGCCGGTCGGGCCATGAACGTACTCTGCGGTGATCAGGTCCTTGACCATGGGCCGGACCGAACCGCGGTAGACCGGGACATCGGCCCGGTCGGCAAGCTCGACGAGAGCCAGGGAGTTGATGACTGTCAGATCGAGCGGCACATTGCCGGCCACCGCCGTGATCGCCAGGACCTCGAGGTCGTCGGGGGAGGCGAGTGCGGCGAGGATGGCGACGGCGTCGTCCTGGCCAGGGTCGGTGTCGATGATTATCGGTCTGGCGATCGATTGACGATATCACCCGGCCAGCAGGGCCTCGACCTCCTCACGGGTGGGCATGGCGGCCTGAGCGCCGTGGCGCGTTGTCGCCAGGGCTCCGGCCGCGACCGCCCAGCGAACGGCGTCCTGGAGACTCTCCCCCAGGCTGAGGCGTTGGGCAAGAGCGCCGCAGAATGCGTCCCCCGCCCCGGTGGGGTCCACCGGCTGCACCTTGGGTGATTGAACGGCAAAGGTTTCGTCGCCGTCGATGCCCACGGCACCGTCCGCACCCAGCGTGACAACGACAGCACCTCCGGTTTCGAGATCATGGGCCAGGGCGAGTGCATCTTTGGCGCCCTCGGGCTCGCCAGCGCCGGCCAGGATGCCCAACTCGCTCCGGTTGGGTATGAGGACGTCGATCTCTCTGAGCAGTTGGGCATCGAGCGAGCGTGCGGGGGCCGGGTTGAGACAGAAGGTCCCGGTGGCGATGGCCGCCGCCGCGGCGACCGTCTTGGTGGGTACCTCGAGTTGGGTCAAGACGATCGCCGCCGATGAGATCAGCTCCCGCTGCTGCTCGACGTGCTCGGGCATGAGTCGCATGTTGGCCCCAGGGCTGCCCACGATGGTGTTCTCGGCATCCTCGTCGATGGTGATGATCGCGATCCCGGTGGCCGCATCTTCGTCAACACCCACGGCCGTGGTGTCGACGCCGGCGTCGACAAGACCGGCGACGAGTGACTCGCCGTGTTCGTCCGCCCCGACCCGCCCCACCATGGCCACCCGCGCCCCGAGGCGTGCCGCAGCCACAGCCTGGTTGGCTCCTTTACCCCCCGCTCCGAAGAAGTGGTGGGTGCCGATGATCGTCTCCCCTGGCCGGGGCAGACGGGGAGCCATGACACTGATGTCCCGATTCACCGACCCAATCACGACAACGTCCACACCCATGTTGGGCCGCAGCGTAGAGCGGCGTGGCATCGCGCACCTGACTGCAAACCTCAGGTAGTGGGTGCCATATATGACCGGAACGCTCTCGGGAACGTCCCTCTTCACTTCGAGCCGCCCGTCCGCCAAGTTGGTGGTATCGCTGGGATCAAGGAAGTCATAGCGCTCGCTCAGAAGAACGGAGGGGTCATCACGACTCACGAGGCGCTCGCGCTCGGCGTTGCCAGGTCGACGCTGCAGCGTCGAGTGAACGATGGCGTGTTCGTCCGGGTCGGGCGGGGAGTGCTCGCTCTGCCGGGAACATCGACCCGATCCGACATCGCCATCAGAGCCGCACTCAAGTCGCTCAATGGGGTCGTGTCCCATGAGTCGGCGGCGACGATGCACCACTTCGAGCCGCGGGCCAAGTCTCGCCCGACGATCACCGTCTCGCATCGCAGCACACACTCCTTCGCCGGTGTCGTCGTCCATCAGTCGACCGACCTCCTCGAATCACACGTGATGACCGTTGACGGTATGCGGGTGACGACCGCGGCCAGAACCCTCGTGGACCTGGCCCGGTACGTGGGTCGGAGGCGGCTCGAGCGACTCGTCGAACACGCCCTCGTCTCAGGCAAAGTGGACATCGAGGAACTCGCCGATCTTGTGACCGCGCTCTCCCGGAAGGGCAAGAAAGGGTTGAGACAGCTTCGGGATGTCGTCGACCAACTTCAGGGCTCCGCTGTGGCAGACAGCGAACTCGAGCGACAGCTGTTCCAGATGATCGATCGTGCCGGGCTCCCCCGACCGAACAAGCAGTTCCATGCGCCCTGGTTGCAGGCTCGCAACGGTCGGGTGGACTTTGCCTACCTGGACGAGCGGATCGTCGTCGAAGCGGACAGTCGCCGCTGGCATCTCTCGTTTGACGCCTTCGAAACCGACCGCGCCAGGGACAACGCCGCTCAACTGGCCGGATGGATGGTCCTCCGCTTCACCTGGCGGATGATGCGAGACGATCAATCCGGAGTCATCGACATGATTCGCAGAGCGCTCGCCGATCGCTCAGAGTGACGGAAGCCTCGTCCTCGAGAGCGTTCCGGTCATATATGGCACCCACTACCTGAGGTTTGCAGTCAGGTGCGCGATGCCACGACGCTACTCGAGGGCGGGGACGAGGTTGGGGTCGATGGTGACGTATTCGACGAGGGTGGGGTCGGTGACGCCGGCGAACTCCCAGTGCCAGGGCTCCTGGGTCTTCTTTCCACAGTGTGCCCAGGCCGGGTGGACCCATCCGAAACGGTGGGCGTTGCTCTTCATCCACTCGAACTCCTTGTCGTAACAAGAGAGCACTCGAGCACGGGTGGCGAAGTCGACGGCCCGACCCCAGCCGTGATTGGAGGCTCCGGCGGGCGCCACGGGAGCACCCGTGCACTCCCTCGCCTTCTTGACCCCCGACTGCACCTTCTCCCCGGTGGCAGGGTCGACGGAGAAGAGAACAGTCTCCACGACGGGGCAACGACGCTCGTAAGCCGCCTTCTGCTCCTTGTAGCTCCGGTAACAGTCTTCGTATCGGAGGTCGACACCGTCGTGCCGGGCGGCCGCGACCATCAGAGAGAACAGATACGCCGCGTCACGCTCGAGGGTGCAGTTCTCCACGGTCATCATCCGGGCCATGTCCATCTTCCCGTTGACATACCCATCGACTTCGAGGTCGAGCGAATAGGCCTCGGTGCCGGCGGGGACGTATTCGGGTTCCTCCCCCGGCCCGAGACCGGCGACAAGCACGATCACAAGGGCGAGAACTTTGGGCATGGGCGCTAGACCGTTAGAGATCGGCGCCCGTCGCCACTTTCTTTAGGCCCGTGCCCAGTTTCTTCGGCGGGGTGTGCCTACTCCTGGCCCGCCATCTCGACAGGGGGAGCGTCGGGTGAGGAGATGCCTTCGAAGGTGAGCTCGTTGTTCTCACCGTCGTGCCCGACGAGGATCGTCGTGCCCGCCTTGAACTCCCCGAGAAGGACCCGCTCGGACAGTGGGTCCTCGAGAAGACGCTGGATCGCCCTCCGCAAGGGGCGTGCTCCGAGCTCGGGGTCGTAGCCCTCAGTTCCCAGATACTCCTTGGCGTCGTCGGTCAGCACCAGATCGAGATGTTGGCTCGACAGCTGCTCACGCACCCGCTCGAGCATCAAGTCGACGATCTGCTTGAGCTCGTCCATGTCGAGCTCGTGGAAGACGATGATCTCGTCGAGCCGGTTGATGAACTCGGGGCGGAAGTGCTTCTTCAGCTCCTCGGTGACCCGATCCTTCATGTGGTCGTAGGTCATCTGCCGGTCTTCCATGTGGAAACCGACCGACTTCTTGTGGAGGTCTCTCGTTCCCAGGTTGGAGGTCATGATGATGACCGTGTTCTTGAAGTCGACGGTGCGGCCCTGGGCGTCGGTCAGCCGGCCCTCCTCCAGTATCTGGAGCAGCGTGTTGAAAACGTCGGGATGGGCCTTCTCGATCTCGTCGAACAGAACGACCGAGAACGGCTTGCGTCGAACGGCTTCGGTCAGCTGACCACCTTCGTCGTAGCCGACGTAACCCGGTGGGGAGCCCACGAGACGGCTAACGGTGTGCTTCTCCATGTACTCGGACATGTCGAGTTGGATCAGGGCATCTTCCTGGCCGAAGAGGAACTCGGTGAGAGCCTTGGCGGTCTCCGTCTTCCCGACACC
>JBAPYG010000384.1:0-5135 GCA_049284615.1 Acidimicrobiia bacterium | reverse complement strand
CACGGACTCGATGAGTCGGGCTACCTCGTCTGGGGTCTCGACGCGATCGGTGGCCACGTCGATCACCCCGGCCTGGACACTCTTGTCTCCCAGCAGATCGAGGACCTCGAGGGGGACGTTCGAGCCTGCGATCTCCAATGAAACCTGGTCGATGCTCGATTGGGCCAGGACGGGAAAGGTCTTCTCGTACTGACGCCACTCCGGGCCGAGCCCGTGCTTCCAGTCGATGTTGGCCTTGACCCCGTACCCGTAGCAGATGTGGACTGCAGTCATGGCGTCGACGCCGGCGATGGCCCGCTCCAGCGCCTGGACTCCCCAGCCCGCCACCTCGTCGAGGAACACATTGAAGGCGGGCTCGTCGAATTGGATGAGGTCGACCCCGGCCTCGGCCATCTCCCTCGCCTCGGCGTTGAGGGCTTCGGCGAAAACCATCGCCAGCTTCTCCCGATCTCCGTAATGATCGTCCTGAAGGGTGTCTGCCATCGTCATCGGACCGGGAAGCTGGGTCTTGATGGGGTTGTCGGTGATGGAGCGGAGAAAGCGGACATCGTCGACGAAGACACCATCGACACGAGAGACCTCCCCGACGACTCGGGGCACGGATGCCTCGTAGCGCCGTCTGATCTGGACCGTCGCCCGATTGACGGCGTCGACCCCTTCGAGCCCCTCGATGAAGGTCGTGACGAAATGCTGACGGGTCTGTTCTCCGTCGGTGATCACGCGAAGGCCTGCTTGCTCTTGTTCCGACACGACCACCCTGACGGCATCGCGCTTCGCCTCGGCCAACTCGTCACCGCGCGCAACCCATCCCGCCCAGAGCTGATCGTGTGTGGCGAGCCATGACGGCTTGGGGAGGCTGCCCGCCGTCGTCGTGCGCAGGGTCACACCGTCCCCAAGTCAGAAGGGTATGTCATCGACGTCAGAGTCGGCTGCCGCTTGCCTGCCCTCCTCGAACCTGGACAGACTGAGGCGGATGTCGATCGCCGCCTCGCCCGACGTCGTGCTTGGATCGTCTTCTTCGACCGGGAAGTTCTCGCCGGGGACCCTGGTCTCCAAACCGTCGGCATCGGGTGATGCCAAAGGGGGCGCCACCGGTGAGCTCAAAGAGTGCCCATTGCCGTTGGAGACCGCTCTCCCGGCGGGGCGCCTGGACGCCGACTCACCTCTCATGGGGCCAAACACTCCATCCAGGAAGGCCTCGGCCTCGCGACGTGCCGAGTCGGTCATGGCTACCACGTGCCCCGGGCTCAACTGCTCCGCCCGCCCGGGTTCGGGTGCAGGTGACGACTCAGGCCGGGCTCCCGCGCCTCGACGAGACACCAGCCGCGAGGGGACGGTGACCCGGGCGGTGGTGCCCGGGACTGCCGGGATCAGGCGGACGCCGAAACCGTGGCGAGCGGCGAGACGAGCGACCATGGCTATGCCCAGAGAGGGCCTCGAGTCATCGATGGCGGCAGCTCGGTCACCGAGCACCGCATTGATGGCGGAGATCATCGACTCGGGGATGCCCACTCCGTTGTCCGAGATCGAGATCAGGTAGTCGTCTCCATCGAAGACAGCGGTGACACTCACCTTCTCGCCAGGCCCGGAGAAGGCGATGGCATTGTCGGCCAGCTCCGTGACGAGCTGGGTCAGCCCACCGACCGCCTCCATGGCGACGTCGGCCGCCTCGATCCCATTGATCTCGATCCGGCTCGCATCGAAACTGGCCAGCGCGATCTCGATCAGTTGGGACGTCTCCATCGCCCCAACCATACTTCTGCCGCGGACCCCCGGCCAAGGACTCGCGCCGTGTGCTCGGCTGGCGATTTGGGCAAGCAGAGACCAGGAAATCGGGGGGCCGGCATTTATGGTTCGGCCATGGCTGAGGGCTTGGCGGCGCGACATCGACTACTGGTCGTCGTCCTTTGGGCAAACATCCCGGTCGTGGCCATCCTCGGCCTGGCGATGGGCGAACCGATCGCGGTCGTGGGAGCGTCGTCTCTCATCCTCACCGGATTCGCGGTGGCTGCCATGCTCCTCCCCGGCTCGGTGCCCTCCGCGGCGGCGAACTCGGCCGGCCTGGCAGCCGCGGCCTGTGTCCTGGTGAGTTACTCCGGGGGCCTCGAGACACTCCATCTCTACTTCGCGGTGGTCGTCGTCGCCGTCGCGTTCTACCGCGACTCTCGCCCCCTTTTCGTCGCGGTCGGTCTCATCGCCGCCTACCACTTCGCCGTGGGCATCTGGTTCCCCGGCTCCGAGGGCTTCACCTGGGCGGCGCTGCACACGGGGCTCCTCATACTCCTCGCTCTCACCCTCGTGCTCGGATGGCGGCTCACCGAGGACGCCGAGGCCATGCTGGCCTTGTCACCCGATCGCTATCGGACGAGTTTCGTCGCCGCACCCATCGGCATGGCCGTCGTGAAGCTGTCGGGCGAGTTCCTCGAGGTGAACGAATCGTTGGCGGCGATGCTCGGCCACCCGCCCGATCACTTCCCGGGTCGGAACGTCCGGGCTGTGATCCACGGTGACGACATGTCGCTGCTGGGCGACGCCTGGGAGGAGATGGGGAACAGCAAGTCGCACACGGCATCACAGTGGATGCGTTGTCTCACGTCGGAAGGGGGCTCCGTCTGGTCGCGGGTCACCGTGGCCCTGGTCCCACGTAGCGAAGAGCAATCGGCGATGGTCATCATCCAGGTCGAAGACGCCTCGACCTCGCGTCAGGACCTGAACAAGCTCGAGGAATTGCTTCGGGACAAGGACTTGTTCGTCGCCACCGTCGGCGACGAGATCAGGGAGCCGCTGGCGGTCCTGATCGACCTCACCGACGACGGCGACCCGAGAATGCGAGAGATCAACCTCCAGGCACGTGGGATCGCCTCGGTGGTAGACGATCTCGTAGTCTCTGCGCGCGCCGCGGCATCGCCGGTAGACGTCGTCCCCACAGACTTCGACATCGCTGCGACATGCCGGGACATCCTCGGGAGGCTCCCCGGCGGCGAGAACGTGCAGATCGACGCGCGCGCCTCCCTAGCGTGGGCCGATCCCGACCTCACGGCCCAGATCGTCACCGGCATGATGGGCAACTCCATCCGGTACGGAGGGCCCAGGGTCCGGGTGCAGATCTTCAATTCCGGACCGGACACCGTGGTCCAAGTGGTCGACGACGGCCCTGAGATCCCCGAACAGCAGAGGGAACGGATCTTCAACGGCGACCTGAGCCAGGGCCGTCCCGCCACGCGGCCCGCGGCCGTCGGCCTGAGCCTGACCGTGGGGCGTCACCTGGCCAGACGCATGGAGGGCGACATCTGCTACCGGCGCAGCGGCGACGGGCTGAACATCTTCGAGCTGCGTCTGCCGTCCGAGGAGATCACCAGGACCTACAAGCCCCGTCCCCGGCCCTCTCTCGGCAAGACCGACGTCCTGGCCTGAGTAACACCCTTCTCTTCGAAGCCGTCTGCCCTATCGGTTGCTGGCGACGGGCGATGTCTTGGTGAGGGCATGTTCTACGACGGCCACCAGTACACGTTGGACATCGACCCGTACCCGGGCGTCGCAGTAGACGATGGGGACCTCGGGGGCGACTTGAAGGGCCTCGCGCACCTCACCCTCCCCATGGAGGCTGCGACCGTGGAATGTGTTGACCGCCACCACGAATGGCGTCCCCCTCTTCTCGAAGAAGTCGAGCGCCGGAAAACACGCCTGGATCCGTCTCGTGTCGACCATGACCACCGCCCCGATCGCCCCACGGGCCAGCTCGTTCCACATGAAGTGGAAGCGATCCTGGCCGGGGGTGCCGAACAGGTACAGCACCAGGTCGTGTTTCAGGCTGATTCGGCCGAAGTCCATCGCCACCGTGGTCATGGTCTTCTGGCTGTCGGCCAGCATGTAGTCGACACCCTCGCTGGCCTCGGTGATGATCGCCTCACTGCGCAGTGGCTCGATCTCGGATATCGCGCCGACGAGGGTGGTCTTTCCCACCCCGAAGCCACCGGCGATCACGATCTTGACCGGTGTCAGACGTGGCGATTCAGAGTGATTTGATTCCATCGAGCACCTTGTGCAGCAGTTCGGTGTATCCATCGCCCTCTTGGGTCATCTCCACCGGCGGATCGGTCACGGTGACCGCTCCCTTCTCGCGAAGATCGGCGGTGAGGACCCTGATGACGCCGATCGGGACATCGATGAGAGCGGCCAGCTCTATGACCGCAGTCTCGTGCCGGCTACGGGAGATGATCTCGGCGGACTCCCATTTGTACTGGCCCCGGCTGCGCATCCCCTCCGGTGTCGCTGCCACCAGTGCCTCGAGGGCGATGAGCTGATCCCCGACTCCGGCACGCCCCCCGGTCATCGTGTAGGGGCGGACCATGCGGCCGCCAGTCTCGGGCTGGGGCGGGTCCCAAATGCTCATCCCGGCTCTACCAGCAGCGCCTTCAGCTCCTGGCGAACCTCGGCGGTCAGGCTCTCGCCGACCCGTTGCACGAATATCGACATCTCGAAGGCGATCGCACCCATGTCGACCTCCTTCTCGGTGAGACAACAGATCAAAGAGCCATCCCGGATCCCGGTCACGAAGAGCCATCCCCGCTGCATCTCGACGATCACGTTGGAGACAGGCCCGGCGCCGAATCTGCCGGCTGAGCCGTAGGCGAGACCGATCATCCCGGAGGAGACCGCGGCGAGACGCTCGGCCGTCTCCCGATCGACGTTGTCCGACCTGGCGAGAGCGAGACCATCGGAGGAGACGACCACCGCCTGCTTTATCGCCGGGACGCTCTCACATAGCCGGCCCAGCAACCAGTTGAGGTTGTTCACGGCCTCCACACTCATGTCTGGCCCTCCCTGTCGTCATCGACCTCTTCGGCGGCGCGTCGGCCGCGCTCGAAGGCGGTCAATGCCGACTTGATGCCGATGGCACCTTCGCCGGGACCGGTGGTCGGGGCCGCGGAGTCGTCGGCTCCAAGACTCGAGCCGGGATTGCGCACGGGCAGCGATCCACCGACGCGCTGCTCGTCGGGCCCGACGAGGTCGGGGCTGGTGAGATCGATGACCTTCGGCGACTCGGCCCTCTGCGGCTCGGCAACCGGCTCGTCCCCCAGACCGGCGCGCTTGAGGAGGTACTCCCTGGTAGCGGCGTCGGTGAAGTTGGAGAT
>JBAPYG010000383.1:0-6177 GCA_049284615.1 Acidimicrobiia bacterium | reverse complement strand
AAGGTTACGGCTTGTTGCGCGTTGACGCTGACTACCGGAACGCGGGCGCGAGCGGTACCCTTTCCTCCTTGACCACGGGCGAGTGGCGGAATTGGCAGACGCGCAGGATTCAGGTTCCTGTGATCGCAAGATCGTGGGGGTTCAAGTCCCCCCTCGCCCACGATACGAGAGTCGCATTTGCGTTACGACCCGCAGCATTTCAGCTCGACGTTCTCCAGCGAGGCCTCGATCGCTCCCACCAGGTCGTCTTCGGCACCAATGACGTCCTCGATGCGCTGCTGGTCATCGAGGATGAATACTGTCGGCACTTGCGAGATCCGCCAGTCGGCCTTGGCCCGATCCCAGGTATAAGCGACCGTGGGAAGGGTGAGGCCCACCGACTCCACGAACGCCTCGGGCGTCTCGAAGCCCGGTTCTCCTTCTGCATCCTCGTTGGCCATCCCCACCGTGAGGATGTTGTACTTGTCTTCGAGGTCGAGCGCTGCGGCCTGAATCGCAGGTAGGCCGTCCTGACAGTGCGGGCAGGTGTTGAGCCAGAAGACAACCGCTGTGGGCTTACCGCTCAGGTCGGCGAGATCGTCTACGCCTGTGCCTGTCAGATCGTCGCCCGAGAGCTCGGGTGCCTGCTCGCCGATCATTGACTCGGCGGGAGCATCATCGTCCTGGCCGCACCCCGTGAGGGCGAGGACGATGCCAGTTGAGACGAGCGTCAACACAATCAGATTCCGCAGCCGGTACTTCAACATCGCGGCCTCCTCGACCAAATCGGTGGGCGGTCGCGAGGCACGGAGCCGCTTGGCAAGTGAGGGAGCCACGATCGCAAGACGTGTCTTCTCGCCTCTGCCGTGATTGTAGTGGTGTTGAGGTGGCCCGCCGCCATTGGCTTGCATGCAACTGGAGCCCTCGAACACGCGTTGCGGCATGCCCCACCGTCCGACTCCACATGCCCGTAGTGGTCGCTCCAGGGCTACAGTTCGACACTCCTTACACGGGCTTGCCAGGATCCAGGTTCCTGTGATCGCAAGATCGTTGGGGGTTCGAGTCCCCCCTCGCCCACAGTGATCTTCGATCCCCCAGCCAAGTCGAGACGGCGGGTGGTGGGGCGCATCCTCGTGCCGGTCCTCATCGCCATCGCCCTGGTCTTAGCCGTGGTCGTGACGGCCTCGGGCGAGGAGACGCGCGCCGAGCTCGAGTACCTGGATGAGATCCGGGCCCAAGCCACGGCACTCTCGCGTGGCGGTGCTTCGATCGCCGAGGTCATGCCTCGTATCAGGGAGATCGATCGTGACGAGTTCACGACCGTGTTCGAGAGTGTCTCGGCCGACGTCGACGTGGCCCAGGCGTTCGTGTCGGGTGAGCCTCCGACCGATTCGTTGATCCCGGTTTGGGCCCTTTACCGACAGGCCGTTCAGGCATGGGACGATGGGGTGTCGGGCCTGTTGGCGGGGATCCTCCAGGCCGCCGATCACCCGGACGACGTCGATGCGGTCAGTGTCGTCGGCGATGGTCTGGCCGAACTGCGGGCGGGTGACAACCTGTACGAGGACCTCCAGGTCGAGTTCGATCGTGAAGAGGTGCCAGAGCCTGTCGCCCCGTTGACGACCGTGAGCCTCACGCCGGCCGACGGCGGCGTCAACAGGCTGGCTTCTTCATACGTGGCTGCCGCGCGCTCCTCGACCAACAACCTCGGCCTGAGGCCCGGGCTCAGCGTGGCGCAGATACTCGCCTCCCCCAGATGGCAGATCAACGTGGAGGGGCAGCCCATCGTCCCTGCCACCGACACGATGACGTTCTCCGTGGTGATCACCAACGTCGGGAATGTGGCCAGTGACCCCCAGACCCTGTCACTGACCCTCACTGACGGGGTGGAGCCCGTGGACATCGAGGCCGAGATCCCCGCCCTCCGCCCCAACGGGCAGACGACCATCGAGTTCGAGCCCCTACCCGTCGACCCCGAGATCCTCTACGAGGTCGAGGTCGAGATAATCGTCAACGGTCTCGACTCCGACACCACCGACAACCAGCTCCGCACCCAGTTCACTGTCAACCCCGCCTGACCCCGGATCAGCAAACCTCAGGTAGCACGGGTCATATATGACCCAAACCGCCTCGAGTTGTCACCAGATGGGTGTTCTCGTCTGCCCTCGGTAGCATCACGAATCCCATGCTCGACCCCAGAGTCCTCCGCGAAGACCCAGATGCCGTTGCCGAATCCCTGCGTCGACGCGGATCGTCCGCCGATCTGAGCGGTCTGATCGAACTGGAGGCGGAGCATCGTTCTGCACTGCAGGAGGCGGAGCTGTTGCGGTCGCGTCAGAAGGACGCCGGGAAGGAGATCGCCACCCTCGATGGCGAGGCCAAACAGAAGGCGATCGAGGAGGTCTCCGGGCTCGCCGCGTCGGTCAAGGAGGCGACCGCCCGGGCGGACGACCTAGCTGAGCGCTTCCGCACCGCCTGGCTCGAGATCCCAAACCTCGTCGATCCAACCGCGGCCGATGGCCACACCGATGAGGACAACGTCGAGATCAAACGACACGGTGATGCCTCGACCGAGGGTACCGATCACTCCGTGCTGGGCGAGTCCCTGGACATAATCGACACCGAGAGAGCGGCAAAAGTTTCGGGAAGCCGATTCGGTTACCTGAAGGGGAAGGGCGCTCTCCTCGAGCTGTCTTTGGTGCGCTGGGCGATGGACAATCTGGCCGAGTCCGGGTTCACCCCGATGATCCCACCGGTCCTGGTGCGGGAACACGCCCTGGAGGGGACCGGCTTCTTCCCCGAAGCCCGAGAGCAGGTATACGCCGTCGAGAAAGACGAGCTGTTCCTGGTGGGGACGAGCGAGGTGCCGCTGGCGGCATATCACGGTGACGAGATCCTCGACCTCGACGACCTTCCTCTGAGGTACGCCGGATTCTCGACCTGCTTCCGCCGCGAGGCGGGAACCTACGGGAAGGACACTGCAGGGATCTTCCGCGTCCATCAGTTCGACAAGGTGGAGATGTTCGTGTTCACCACGCCCGAGGAGTCCCGGGCCGAGCACGAGCGTCTTCTGGCGGTGGAGGAGGCCCTGGTGCAACAGCTCGAGATCCCCTATCGCGTCGTCAACGTCGCGGCAGGCGATCTCGGCGCCAGCGCGGCCAAGAAGTACGACATCGAGGCCTGGTTTCCTGGCGAGCAGGCCTTCCGCGAGATCACCTCCTGTTCGAACACGACCGACTACCAGGCGCGTCGACTCAGGGTCCGATATCGGGACGAGGGCGGCAACACCTTGGCTCACACCCTGAACGGCACCGCCTGTGCCGTGGGGCGGACGATCCTCACCATCCTCGAGAACCACCAGCAGCCGGACGGGACTGTCGTCATCCCGGAGGCTTTGCGGCCCTATACCGGGTTCGAGCTCATCGAGCCGTGAGCGACGTCTCCGATCCGATCTTTGCCCGGATCGCCAAGAGATATGACCGCATAAACCGAATCCTCTCCCTCGGTCAGGAACGTCGGTGGCGCGCCATCGGCGTGCAGATGCTCGAACCGGGCGTGGTAGTCGACCTGGGTTGTGGCACTGGAGACACCGACTTCGAGGGTCGAGTGGTCATCGGCGTCGACCCGGTGATCGAGATGCTTGCACTGAGCCCCGTGGTCGCCAAGGTGGTCGGTGTCGGGGAGGCCCTCCCTCTCGGCGACGCTTCCGTGGATGGTGTCTTCAGCGGTTTCGTCTTCCGCAATCTGACATCGGTCGACGAGACGCTCCGTGAGATGGAGCGGGTGATGAGAGCGGGCTCGGCTGCCGTGATCGTCGACCTGGGGAGGCCCACCAGTCCCGTGCTGCGGTGGCTGCATCGTCTCGGGACCGCCATCGTCCTTCCCATCGTCGGGCTTCTCTTCGCCGGCTCTCCCCGCGAATACTGGTACCTGCACAAGTCGCTCGACTCGCTGCCGCAGCCGGAAGTCTTGTATGCGGGACGATCGCTGGTGCTCGAGGAGGTGTGGCGCTCGGGTGTGTTCGGATTCGTATACGGGGTCCGTCTTCGAAAGCCTTCTCAGGCAGACGCGCAGAAGCCCGAGGCCGCCTGAGCGCGCTTTCTCGAGAGCGTTTGAGCCATATATGGCACCCACTACCTGAGGTTTGCGATGCCACGCTCGATCGTGACCCCGCCGTCGAGACACGGTGGGCGTCGTCGACGTCGGTCGTGGGCTCGGACCAGGCAACCCTGCAGCACCCGGGACGATCCACTTAGGGCTGCTTCCTTCCGGACCTGACCCGGTTCGTGGCGTCCCGCCGCGCAGGACCCGATCGTCATCGCCCCGTCACCGCCGTCACGGGCTATTCGCCCCGACGCGTCGTGGCCCTCGGGCGGGGAGTTCGGCCCCGCATGAAGAGGGTTTCGGGTACAGGGCACCCCTAGCGCCCCGCCTACACGATCAGGCGCGAGGCTAGGCGACCCCCCGGTTTAGGGCGACCCCGCCCGGGTGTTACCTTTCTCGTCCCGCATGGCGGATCACCCGTTCGGTCCGAACTTCTCGCGCATCTTCACCGCAGCCATCCTCCAGGAGCTGTCGTTTGCGCTTCTCGTGCACACACCCGGCTACCTCAGTGAGTTGGGCGCCACGGAGGGTCTGATCGGGATCCTCTACGCAGCCGGAGCGATCCTCTCCCTCGCCCTGCGGCCCTGGTTGGGCCGCATCCTCGACCTGACGCATCGCCGCACCGTGTTGCTGATCGCCGCCGTCGGCAACATCACGGCTCTCCTCGCCCTGGCCTCCACGTCGAAGTGGGGAATGTTCCTGTGGATCTTCTTCCTCATCCAGAGGACGTTGCAGATCGCCCTGTTCACGACGATGCTCACCTACGGCGCCGACTCGCTCCCGCTCGATCGGCGAACCCAGGGTCTCGCCATCTTCGGTCTCTCCGGCCTGATACCCATCGCCATCGGTGGAGTGGCCGGAGACATCCTCATCGAGTCGTTCGGCTTCGACAGCCTCTTCCTGACCGCAGCGTGTGTATCCATCCTCTCCTGGCTGGTCGTGTGGACTCTCCCGACACTGCCCGTGCGCGGGCGTCAGCCACGACGCTCGTTCTGGGCTGCACTGACCCAGCGCAACCTCCTCCCGCTGTGGTTCATAACCCTCTTGTTCACGATCGGGATGGAGTCATTGTTCACCTTCGCCCGCACGTTCGTCGACGATCGTCAGGTGGGCACCGCCGGTCTGTTCTTCGCCGTCTACGGCATCTCGGCGGCGGTCACCAGGATCGTCGGGGGGAACATGTACGACCGGGTGCCCCATCGCCCCCTGCTCACGATCTCCATAGCGGCATTTGGTCTGGGTCTGGGATTCATGGCTGTCGCCGAGTCGGTGCCGATCCTGGTCCTGGCCGCCCTCGTCACCGGCACCGCACACGGCGCAGCCTTCCCGATCCTGTCCAGCGAGGTGGTCAATCGAGCCAGGATCAGTGAGCGAGGCTCCGCCGTGGCCACCTTCACCTCGATCTTCGACGTGGCGCTCCTGGTGGGTGCGCCGTTCGTCGGATTCCTCATCGACGGCTTCGACTACCTGGTGGCGTTCGCCACCGCTGGTGTCATCCTCGTGATGGGATCGCTGGTCTATCGGGTGTGGGACCGGAGGATCGACCCGGCAACCCTGATCGTCGAAGAGGCCATCTGATCGAGGTGCGCTTAGCCCAGCATCAACACGTCGAAGGGAGCGTCGAGCACCCGAGCCAAGAGCGCGGGAGACTCGGCCACGGTTCGGACTTCGTCCTTGTTTAACACCAAGAGAGACGCCTTCAGCTGCTCTCCTTGCCCGATGACTCCGGCCGGCCCGCCCGACGGGTTGGCGACGCGGGACACATGTGTGTTGCGGAATATCCCCCGTGCGACCGAGCGTTCCCGCTCGTCGACGTCTTCGAAATGGGGTGACTCGCTGAGGGGGGCCGCGTCGTCGACGACGACCATGCCGCATGTCCGGGTCATGGCCTGACCGACGGCGATCCGGATCGCTTCGAAGCTCGCCCTGGAGCCATCGACCCGAACCAACACCGGGCCGTTCCGGGTGGGCCGCCCTCCGATGAGGGTGAAGCCGGGCCGTTCGGAGAATTCGCGGGCCTCGCTTGCTTCCATCATGATGCTTGGCGGCTACCCGTTCGAGTCGTGTTTCAAACTCCAACCGACGTGGGGCAGA
>JBAPYG010000382.1:0-5009 GCA_049284615.1 Acidimicrobiia bacterium | reverse complement strand
GGCCAATTTCGCGACATCCTCGACGGTGCCGGTGGCGCTCATGAACTCCGACACCCCGGCGATTCCGGCCTCGGCCAGTTTCGTCTCATAACTCGGGCCTATTCCGTTGATGGTGCTCAGGGGGGTGTCAGGGTCGATGACATCGAGAGTCTCGTCGAGGGCTCGTCTCATCTTCTTCACACCAGCCCTCGCCTGCCGACTCGAGGTGTCTGCCGCCGACCTGAGGTCGCCGCCGACGCCGGAGGACTGCAACCTCTCCATGGCACGTTCGATCACGGCCTCGCCCTCGCTGATCCAGTCCCGCATCTCCCTGGAGAGCTCGTCACCCATGTCCTTTCGGGACGCGCTGATTGCATCACGCATCTCGTTGACACGGGCGGCCATGGCCTTCAAAGCCGCAACGGGTGCGCCTACGGCCGCATATGCAGCTCGTTCTATCGTTTGGCGGGTGTTGGATGACATTGCTGTCCGTTTTCCTTCGTCGATCGAGTACGGACCGGTTTTACCCGGGCCGGGCGTCTGCCAAACGACGGGGTTTGGCCGGCACCTCCATCGGGTACTTCACCAGCTCGTGACACAAAACACGCCAACAATCGTGGGCCGGATCCCCAACAGCCGCGGGAAGAGGCCCCGAGCGACCGACGAGGCGAGAATCTGTTCCGAGCTGGGATGTGACACCCGGCTCAGCCGCTACAACGAGCGCGAGGCCTGCTATCGCCATCGCACTGCCCGATTCCCCAGGGTGCGGGGACGACCCCGCTGACCGCCGGTAGTCTCTCATCCCATGGGTGATCCGGCATGCCATCTCGACGCAACGTGTCTGTCGTGCGGCCGGCACGTCGAAGGGGAAGAGATCTGCCCGCACTGCGATAGGCCCACCGACGGGGCTATTGAATCGAGCCGGTGACGGCACCCCCGGGCGTCATGGCCCCTTGGGGGTCGTCCACGTTCTTGATCCGCTCGGCGCGGTCGAGCTCGCGAGCCAGGAGTCGCTCCAGGATCGCCTCTGCCTGCTCTTCGGTGGACTCGGGTAGCCCGTACGCCGCCCCGACGAAGTCGAGCGTGTCGCCCCGGTAGTCGTGACCGAACGACTTGTACTCGCCCGGGACCGTCACCATCGCATTCATCGCGTCGATAATGACCTGGATGAAGGTGATCAGCGGCTGCCATCTCATGCCTTCGGGAACATTTCGCCTCGACCCGCCTTGGAGCCATGGAGGGCGTTTCACGGCCAGTCGCAATGACATCTGGGCGATTGGGTCGTTGTCGTGATCGACGACGACGGCTCGAAGACCCTGTCTCGCCTCCTTCGGTAGCTCCTCGTACTGCTCGAATCGGTCGAAGGCACCGACCGTACCGGCAGGGGTCAGCGGGTTCCGGCCCTCCCTCATCCCCGCCCGCGACCAACGGGCGAGGCCGGGCAAACCGAACCAGAGGGCGTTCTCGATGCCGTAGTCGTCGAAACCGGCGATCCCCTGATGCATGATCACATCAGAGCTCGACCAGGCACCCAGACTCTCCCCGAACACGATCACCCGCGGCCGCTTGTTCTCGGCTACCGGGAGCAGCCGTTGCCTCACACCCCAGAGGAGCTGGCGAAACTGTGCCCGCCCCAGTGAGACACCCTGGATCTCGAGAAACGAAGGCGCCTTGCCGTACTGGATGCAGACGGTTGCGATGTCACCCCGGGCCAGGATCTCGGCACTCTCAACGACCGTGTGATCGACCCAGCCCGTCCCCGTCGGCGAAACCAGGAGAAGGAACTTGCGGTCGAATGCTCCGAGCCGCTCCATCTCCTTCAACGCGAGCTCGGAGCGGCCGGTGGAGTACAGAGGCTCCGACTCGACCCCGACATAGACCCGGATCGGGTGCTTCGCTCCCTTTTCACCCAGCGTCTCATCGATGACATCGGGCGGAACGACCTCGGTGACGAACCGACGGCCCTGCAGCCCGAGCTCCTCGAACGGCGACACACTGTTGGGCCCACCCGACACGTACTCGTTGCTCGGCGGGGTGGAGAAGTTGGCCTCGACCTTGCCGTTGTGCTTGGAGAGCCGGGCAACGATGGTCGCATAGAGGGCCACCGCACCCGCCGACCACATCGCCACGTTGATCCCACGACCGATCACCCTGGGCCCGTCCTCGCCACCGATGTAGGAGCCAAGCGAGTCTCTGGAGATCACGAAGCCGCGCCCGAGGAGACGCCCGGCTGTGGCCACACCCAAGCCGATACCGAGCGAGGCGGGCAGGGCAGCGGATTTGTCCTCGTCGGTCCAACGTTGAATCACGCCCCTTCGTGTCTCCAACTCCCGAGCCAGCCTGGTGGCGATGAATGCGAAGCCACCTACTCCCGTGGCCATGGGCAGCAAGGGGAATTCGACCTTGCTCTCCAAGTCGCGCCCCACCTCGTTGATGATCCCTCCGATCGCCCCCACCTCGACGAGCCGACCAACGGAGCGGAGGCCGGCGCGGGGTGTGGATTCCTCTTCGGACTCACTCATGGCGGCGATCGCTGCCCCCAGAGCCGCAAGACCGGCCCGTGCCCCTATTCGCCACGACAGCGGAGAGTCGGTGGGCGCTGCCCGGCGAGCGACACCGTCGACCGTCCTACCAACGACTTCGGCTGCGAGGACCGCGAGACCGGAGGCCACGCCTTGATGAAGTGACTTGCGTGGCATCAGCGAGGGCGCGTAGGCATCGAGCAGGGCGCTCGCCTTGAGCGGGGCCGCCGGACCGCCGGTCACCGGGTTGATACGGTTCGCCACGGAGATGGCGACTCGAGCGATCGGGTTCAGTCCATCGGTGGGCATCGAGCGAATGTAGTCGTTGCGAACGCCTGGCACGCACACCCCGGGAGTGGGGTCCGGGGACCCGATAATTCGATCAGGCGAAGGTGTCGCAGGCGGAAGGGTCACCGGTCTCGAAACCGGTGGTGAACCATTCGACGCGTTGCTCGGAAGACCCGTGGGTCCATCTCTCCGGATTGACCTGACCCGTGACCGACTGCTGGATGCGATCGTCACCCACGGCCGCGGCGGCATCCATGGCCTCGTCGATCTCACCGGGGAGGAAGACTCCCAGGTCCCTGATCGAGTAGGCCCACAGCCCGGCAAAGCAATCCGCCTGGAGCTCGAGGCGAACCGAGGCCTCGTTTGCCTCTGCCTGGCTCGACGCCTGGCTCTGCATCGTCTGTACCTGATCCATGATGCCGAGACGTTTCTGGACGTGATGACCGACTTCGTGAGCGATCACATACGCCTCGGCGACGTCACCACCCTCGGCACCGAGACGAGAGGTCAGCTCGTCGAAGAAAGTCTCGTCGAGATAGATGGTCTCATCAGTCGGGCAATAGTGCGGGCCGACCGACGATGAGGCTCCACCGCAGGCTGACGAGGTGGAGTCTCTGAACAGCACGAGGGTGGGCAGCGGATACGTCAGACCGGACCCCTCGAAGATCCCACTCCACATCTCGTCGGTTGACCCGAGCACGGTGCTGGCGAAGACTTCGTAGTCGTCGGCGCCCTGGAACTCATCCGGCTGCTCGCCGGTCTGCGACGGCGCCGGCACCAGTTGTCCCATGACATCGCCCATGCCTGAGCCACCACCGAGCAGCGAGATCAGGAGGAAGATGATGAGCCCGGCTCCCCCGAGCCCCCCGACGGCCATGCCGGCGCCTCCCATGCCCCGTCGATCCTGGACATTCCCACGCGTACCCAGCCTCTCCCAACGGGCCATGGTCAGCTCACTCCTGGTCGACGGCGGTTCCAAACGAGGGAAGCGGGATGAGGACGAGGGCGATGATGGGCAGCCAGAACCACGCTCCCCCATCGGTGAGGCGGGCGTTGAGCAGGAGCCCGAAGAACGGAGCGATGAGACCGATGGCATAGGCCCCCCAGCCGGGCCCGGGGCCCAACCGACGTCGCACGAAGAACACACCGACGGTTATGGCCAGTGTGATCAGCCAGAAGGGCCAGGTCGCCCTCATCTCCTCGGGGAATCCCACGGGCGTGTCGAAATTGGCCAGAGCGAGGACGATCATGCCCAGCCAGAACGACCCTCCCGCTATCACACCGGCTACTCGGAAGAGGACACTGCGCGGGTATGTCGACATCGCCGCAGGATATAGATCGGAGTGTGCTGATCACGGCCTCCGGGCGGCGGAACGGGCAAACAGCGCCAACGTCATGTTGATGGCGGCGTGGACCGCGACCGGGGCCCAGATCGAGCCGGTCTCGATCCGCAACCAAACCATGAAGGCACCGGCAACGGTCATGGCCACGACGGTGACACCGGTATGAGCCGCGCTCGCACTCCAGGACTTGTCGCCGGCCCGCGCCTGGTCGATGCCGGGCCCGATGTGCCACAAACCGAAGAGCCCGGCCCCGAGCCATATGGCGATCTCCACCGGATACAGGGCCATCAGGGCGGCATGGAGGACACCGCGGAAGAAGGCCTCTTCGATGAGAGCGGTGAAGACTGGGATCCGGATGAAGATCTGGCCGAAGGCTTCGCCGCGGCTCAGCGACGCCAGCCTCGGATCGGCCAACTGCTGGCGGAGGTCGTCACGGCCGAGCATCACGAAACCCGCCACTGACATGACGAGGACGGTGACCAGGCCCCAAGCAAGCGTGGTGACCATGCTTCCGCCGAGGACTCCGACGCGATCGAAGCCAAAGATCAGGCCGGCGCCGACCGTGACGCCGGCCCCGATGAAACCGGTGACCAGCGGAGCGACCCTCGTGCGCATCCTCACGGGCAGTGAGACATAGAGCACCGTCTGGAAGATGACCGCGTAGGCGGCCAGAGGGGCGACTACGGCGGCAAGGGTCATGGGGTCGATTCTCTTCGTTCGGGGCTGTTAGTTGACATCGTTGGGACGCTCGGCGCCCTTCCCACGGTTCCTGGAGTTGCGGAGACGACCCTTGCTACCCGCCCGACCCAGACGTCAAACGCCAAGGGTGGGGGCCAGAGGTCTCCTGTGGGCGTTCACGGGATACCTCTGGCCCCTC
>JBAPYG010000381.1:0-17440 GCA_049284615.1 Acidimicrobiia bacterium | reverse complement strand
GAGATGGAGGCTCTCGAACGTCCGAAATGCCTCGTCGGCCTCGAGAACGAGCAGATCGGTCTCGCCCAGGTGACCATTGGTGCCCAGGTCGATCAGGTCGCCACCGACCACGAAAGACGGGTCCTCTCCCAGGGCGAGCAAAGCCGTGATCAGCATGGCCGTCGTGGTGGTCTTGCCGTGTGTCCCCGTGGCCCCGATCGTCGGTATACCGGAGGTGATCGCCGCCAGGATCTCGGGTCGTCGCCAAACCGGGATGCCCTGCGCCCTGGCAGCCACCAACTCCTCGTCGAACTCGGGGATGGCCGAGGAGGCCACGACGAGTCCGGCTCCGGTGACGGCTTCGGGATGGTGACCCACATACGTCTCGACCTCGAGGTCGGCCAGGGCATCGAGAGCGGCACCGCCTCTGAGGTCGGAAGCGGACAGGTCGTGACCCATGCCGATCAGAAGACGGGCGATGGCACTCATCCCCGCCCCCCCGGCCCCGACTACGTGGATACGTCCGCCCGGGAGCGTCATGTCACCGCCTCGATCATGGTGCCGGCGATGGTAAGAGCGGCCCGGGGCTTGGCGATCGCAGCGGCGACGCGGCGCATCTCCTCCCTCGCCCCCTCGTCCTCGACCAGGCCACGCACCTTGGCGCCCAACCCGCCAAGCGCGTCCTCGGCCACGACCACTGCGGCCCCGGCAGTCTCCAGTGCCCGGGCATTCGCCGCCTGATGCCCACCCGACCCGAACTCGCCGGGGATCAGCACGGAGGGTGTTGCCGTGGCCGTGAGCTCGGCGACCGCTCCCCCCGCCCGGGCGATCACGAGGTCGGACACCGCATAGAAGAGCTCCATCCGCTCTTCGAAGCCGCGCCGCACCCAGGTGACACCCCCGGCCGCGGCGAGGCCGCTCATCGCCTCCAGGTGCGACTCGCCCGTGAGATGGACGACGGCGACCGCCGGGCCCTCCCATCGGGCCAGCATCGCAGTCACTGCCTCGTTCACGGCCTTGGCGCCGAGGGAGCCGCCGAACACACCGATGACCGTCACACCATCCGGTATCCCGTAGTGCTCGAGTGCGTTGGGTCGCAAGGCCCCGCGATCGAAGTCCCAGAAGGGCTCACGGACCGGGTTACCGACCCAGACCCCGTCGGCGAGCCCACCGGTGACGGCAAACGCCACGAAGGTCTGAGTTGCCCAGCGGGCAGCCACCCGGTTGGCCAGGCCGGCTTCGGCGTTCTGCTCGGCGTTGAAGAACGGGACCCGACGAGCCCGGGCGGCGAGACCCGCCGGGATGGTTACATAGCCACCCATCCCGAGGACTGCGCGGACTCCCGTTCGGGTCATCTCGTCGCGAATGTCGGCCCGGGCCCTCATCACCACGCCGGGGACACGGGCGTTCTCGAGGGTCAGCGACCGCTTGAGCCCGGCCAGCTCGACCTGGGTGAAGCGAAAACCCTCGTCGGGGTAGACCTTCGCCTCGAGCCTGTCTCCGCCCACGTAGCCCACATCGTCACGGTCGACACCGAGGCTCACCAGAGCCTCGCCCACCGCCAACCCGGGGAACACGTGGCCACCCGTGCCCGCGGCTGCGATGAGAAAGGTCATGTCTTCCGATCGACACCGTGAGAGGCGATGTTGACCAGGATGCCCACCGCACCCATGGACACGGCCAAAGCGGTGGACCCGAACGACACGAAGGGCAGGGCGATCCCGGTGATGGGGATCACCCCCAAGACCCCGCCTATGTTCACCAGCGCCTGGAATGAGAGCCACACCGTTATCCCGGCGGCGACCATCCGCCCGAAGCGGTCGGGGGCCCGGGTCGCCACCAGCCATCCGGCCGCGGCCAGTGCGATGAAGAGGGCGATGACGGTGAGCCCGCCGACGAGCCCGGTCTCCTCACCGATGATGGCGAAGATGAAATCGGTGTGCGCGTTGGGCAGGTAGAACCACCGGGCGCGCGATGCGCCCAGCCCCACGCCGAAGACACCCCCGTTGCCCAACGCGTAGTAGCCCTGGAGCACCTGGTAACCGTCGCCCTGGGGGTCCAGCTCAGGGTTGAGGAACGACTCTATCCGGGCCGAGCGATAGTCCGCCTCGAAGGCCAGATAGGTGGTCGCCAGGACTGCGATGAGACCGAGGACCAGGACGTACTTCATGGGGACATCGCTGGCGATGATGACGGCCATGGCCGCGGCGCCGATGACGATCAGAGTCCCCAGGTCGGGTTGGCGGATGATCAAGACCCCCACCACACCGAGAGTTGCGATGACGGGGACGACGAAATGGCCGAAGCTGGTGAGCAGCTTCGCCTTCTTCTCGAGCAGATAGGCGAGGATGAACACCACCGAGACCTTGGCGATCTCCGACGGCTGAAACGAGGTGAGACCGGGGACGCTGAGCCAGCGGGTGGCCCCGCCTTCTGTGATGCCGGCGATCTCCACGGCGATGAGGAGACCAACGGTGAGGAGGAACGCCGGGATGGCGAGCCTGCGATAGACCCGATAGTTGATGCGGGACATCACGAGCAGTGCCACCGTCCCCAGCCCCACGCCGACCAGCTGTCGCTTGACGAAGCGCCACTGGTCCTGGGTCTCGGTCTGGCTGAGTGACACCGCCGAGGACGCCGACATGGTGACACCAAGACCCACGACCACGAGCACCACGACCAGAACCAGCAGGATGGTGGTGGCGCGTGAGTTGGTCTTCTGTCGCGTCACCTTCTGACGAGCGGCGTCACGCACTTTGGCGAGGGATGTCACGTCTGCAGTCACCGCTATCTCTCCAGTCTCTCGTCGACCAATTCGGCGAACCGGTCACCACGCGCACCGTAGGAACTGAACTGGTCGAAGCTGGCGCATCCAGGCGCCAGCAGCACCGTGTCACCGGCGACCGCCGCTCCGGCGGCCATCTCGACCGCGATCTCGAGGGTCCCGGCCAGCCGTCCGCGATCTCCGGCCAGGGCCACCAGGCCGGGGCCTGCCTCGCCGATGCCGATGATCATCTCGACGTTGTTCTCCTGGACCAGCGGGGTGAGGTCGATGCCCTTGGCCAGGCCACCGGCAATCAGGATCACAGGCCCGTGGGCGCGGATCGAGGCGATGGCGGCGTGGGGGTTCGTGGCCTTCGAGTCGTTGATCCACGTGATGCCACCCGACTCGGCGACGATGCAGCGGCGGTGGGCGCCGGGCTGAAACTCGATGGCACCCCTGGCCACGCCATCCGGCGTCGCCCCCATGCGCAGGGCCAGAGCACCGGCGCAGGCCAGATTGACGAGATGTGTCGGATCCTGCGACTTCAGGTCGGTGACGTCGACGACGACGTCACCGACGACGAGTGCCCTGCCGTCGAGGCCACCCCCGCCGGCGGGGAGACGCCGACCCGACACCGGGAAGAGTCGAGAGGGTGCGTCTGCGGCGAGCATCGACGCCCCTTCGTCGTCGGCGTCGTAGACGAGGAGATCGGTGCCGGTCTGGTTGGCGTATATGCGTGCCTTGGCCGCGCGGTATGCCTGTGGCGACCCGTGCCAGTCGAGATGGTCGACCGCCACGTTGGTTATGGCCGCCGCCTCGGGATGGAGAGTCTCGGTGAAGCGCAACTGGAAGCTGGAGACCTCGACGATGAGGGCGTCGTACCCGGCGTCGGTGAAATCGGACAGCGGGGCACCGATGTTCCCGGTGGCCGGAGCGTCCAGGCCGCTGGCGTCGAGCATGGCCGCGGTGGCCTCGGTGACACTCGTCTTGCCATTGGTGCCGGTGATGGCCGCGATCGGACTCTTGACGTGCCGGTACGCGAACTCGATCTCGCTGACGATGGGGAGACCGCTCTCCAGGACCTCGACCACCGGGCGTGACCGCTCCGAGAAACCCGGGCTGGCGATGACTAGATCGATCCCGGTGAGGAGCACCGGGTCCCACGACCCGGAGGCGAGACCCAGGTCCAGGCCCACCGCGGCTTGGGGAGGGCTTTCGTCGTAGATGGTCACCGTCATCCCCTGTCGACGGGCGAGACGCGCCGCGGCGAGCCCGGAGATGCCGGCGCCGAGCACCAGGACGCGGCTCACAAGATGCCCTCGAACCTGAGGAAGTCGGCGTAGAAGAAGCCGAGGCCCAGGGCGACACCGATCCCGGTCAGGATCCAGAAACGTATGACCACGGTGGTCTCCGGCCAACCCCCGAGGTCGAAGTGATAGTGCAGCGGCGACATGCGGAGCACCCGCTTCCCGGTCAACTTGAAACTGGCCACCTGGGCGATCACCGACAGCGTCTCCGCGACGAAGATGGCGCCCACGAGCGCCAGCAGGAGTTGGGTGTTGCTGAGCAGGGCGAGCGCGGCGAGCAGCCCGCCGATGCCCTGACTCCCGACATCGCCCATGAAGATCTTGGCCGGAGGGGCGTTCCACCAGAGGAACCCGAGCAGGGCCCCGAACATGGCTGCCGAGATCATGGCCAGCTCGAGGGGTGAGAGCGCCTGATAGATCGCATCAGGGCGGAAGAGGTCGGAGTTTCGATATTGCCAGAAGGCGATGATGGTGTAGGCGCCGACCACCAGGGCCGAAGACCCGGCGGCGAGCCCGTCCATGCCGTCTGCGAGATTCACGCCGTTGGCGGCGCCGGTGAGCATGAGCAGCACCCACACGACGAAGAATGGGCCGAGGTCGAAGTCCGGGCCGAGGGGTCTCACGAACGAGATCTCGGTCACGATGCCGGCACGTGTGGCGAGAAATGCGAACAGGGCTGCGATGGCGAGCTGGCTCCCGAACTTGGCGGTCTTCGACAGCCCGAGGCTTCGTTGCCGGGAGTACTTGATCCAGTCGTCGAGCAAGCCGACGATCGCCATCCCCACCAGGCCGAGCACCGCCAGCCAGCCGCCGGCGCCAAACGGGCGCAGGCTGAAGCTGAGGCCGGCCTCGGGTGTCCATACCTGCACGTGCGCCAGCAGCCAGCCGATGACCGCGGCGCTGACGAAGACGATCCCGCCCATGGTGGGCGTGCCCTGCTTGTGGCCATGCTGGCCCTGGATGTCCTCCTGGATGAACTGGCCGATCTCACGCCGTCGCAGCACCCGAATCGCGTATGGGGTGCCGAATATCGACAGCAGCAGACCAAGAGCCGCGGCGATGAGAAGGGCTATCACCTGATCATGCTCCCCGATCCGGGGTCCGATTCCGCGGACCTCCGCGCCGTCGTGCCAGGGACGCCGCGGCCACGTCACGGTCATCGAACGGGAGTCTCTCGCCGGCCATCTGCTGGTAGGGCTCGTGACCCCTCCCCAGTATCAGCACCACGTCACCGTCCTCGGCGGCGTCGATGGCGACGTCTATCGCGGCACGGCGATCGATCTCGACGATGTGAGTCGAACCGGGGTCGACCCCGGCCATGACCTCGGCAACGATCGTCTCCGGCACCTCGCTGCGCGGGTTGTCACTGGTGACCACGGCGAGGTCGGCACGGGAGATGGCCGACCCCATGTCGGGTCGTTTCGCCCGATCCCGGTCTCCCCCGGCGCCGATGAGCCCGATCACCCGGCCCGGGCCGAGACCGCGCGCGGTGTCTACCGCCGTGGCCACGGCCTCGGGTGTGTGGGCGTAGTCGACGATCACGACGATGGGGTCATCTCCCGACACGACCTCGTAACGTCCCGGAACCCCCTCGACGTTCGCCATGGCGGCCACGACGTCGCCGAAGTCGACCCCGGCGACGACGCAGCATGCGGCTGCCATGACCAGGTTCGTGACGTTGAAGCCACCGGTGACGGGGGCGGTCACGGTGGCGGCGCCCCACGGACTGTCCAGGGTGAACTCCGTGGCCCGATGGCGGGAGGTCACATCGCGAACCGACACATCGGCCCCGACGCCGACCCGGATCAGCTGCCCTCCGTAATCGGCTGCGATCGCGGCGCCGACAGGGTCGTCGACGTTGATCACGGCGGTCCCCACCTCGTACTCGGAGAACAGCCGCTCCTTGGCGGCGCGATAGGAGCGCATGTCCCCGTGGAAGTCGAGATGGTCCTGGGAGAGATTCGTGAAGGCGGCCACCGCGAACCGCGTGGCGGCGACCCTCCCGAACTCGAGGGCATGCGATGACACCTCCACGGCCACCAACCCGACGCCGGCGTCCCGCATCTCGCCGAGGAGACGCTGGAACTCGGAGGCCTCCGGTGTGGTCATCGACGACTCCACGACGTGGCCGGCAAACCGGGTGTGGATGGTCCCGATGAGACCCGTCACCACACCGCAGCTCCCGGCGATCGACTCGATGTAGTGGGTCACGGTGGTCTTGCCGTTGGTCCCGGTCACGCCGATGACGGCGAGCGACGAAGAGGGACGGTCGTGGATCGCGGCGGCCAGATCGCCGAGCACCGCCCTCGTGTCGTCGACGACCAGCTGGGGGACACGGGCGCCGGTGTCGTGGTCGACGCAGACCGCGACGGCTCCCCCGGTCTCGGCCTCGCCCACGAATCGGTGACCATCGGCGTTGGCGCCACGCAGGGCGACGTACATCGCGCCCGGGGTGACGGCGCGGGAGTCGTGGGTCACGTCCTCGACCACGGGGTCGCCGGCGCCGGTGACCCGTCCCGAGACGAGCCGGGCCAGCGCAGACAAGGTCCTATCCCTGCTCGCCATCAGGGCTCACCCCGAGACGATGCAGGGCCTGTTCCATGATGTCTGCGAAGACGGGTGCGGCGGCGCTGCCCCCGGTGCGGTGGTCGTGGTCGGGGGCGTCGACGACCACGGCGACCACCACCTCGGGGTCGTTGATCGGCGCCATGCCCACGAACGAGGCGCGGGTCTCGTCGGTGTAACGGCCATCTTCTCCGAGCTTGTTGGCGGTGCCGGTCTTTCCCCCCACCCGATACCCCTCCACGGAGGCATTGCGACCCGTCCCGCTCTCGATGACCGAGGCGAGGAGCTCGCGCATGAGCAGTGACGTCCCTGTCGAGACGACCTGATGGGTCTCGATGCCGGCGACCTCGGTCTCGCCCTCCGCGTCGACCTGCGATTTCACTATGTGCGGGGTGGTCCAGACACCGTCGTTGCCGATGGCTGCGTAGGCAGCCGCCATCTGGAGAGGCGTGACGGCCACCGAGTAGCCGATGGCTGCCGAGGCCCAGCAGGTCTGGCAGCCTGCGTCGAAGCGAAGGATGCCGGGCGCCTCGACCGAGTAGTCGATCCCGGTGGGCGAGCCCAGGCCGAACGCTTCGATGTACTCCACCATGCGGGGCTCGCCCAGCTTCTCCGCCACCCTGATGGTCCCGATGTTGGAAGAGCGCGTGAAGATCTCCGCCACCGACATGTCCATCGTCTCGTGCTCGTCGAAGTCCCGGTAGCAACCGAAGACATCGTCATCACCGGAGTCGCAGGCACCGTCGAGCAACTCGAACTCGTCGTCGACGTCTTCGATCAGATCGCCCACCCTGACCTCCCCCTCCTCCAGGGCGGCGGCGAAGGTGATCATCTTCTGCGTCGAGCCCGGCTCGTAGATCCCCCTCACCACGAAATTGGAGAACATGTGGCACGACACCGGGTCCTCGGCCTCATCACAGCGCTGGTCGACGGTCTGTCTGGTGTCGGGGTCGAAGACGGGTGCGCCGACCATGGCCAACACTTCCCCGGTCTCGACCGACAACACCACGGCCCAGCACGAATCGGCCGACGTCCGTTCGACGGCCGTCAGACACGCCTCCTGGGCCTTGTACTGGAGCGGGAGGTCGATGGTGGTGACCAGGTCGGTGCCGGGGATGGCGGGCACGATGTTGGTGTAGCCCTGGGGGATGACACGCCCGGCCCGGTCCCTCTCGTACTCGGCATGACCGGGAGTCCCCCTGAGGACATCGTCATACACCAACTCGAGGCCCTCCTGGCCGTCCCCGTCGATGTTTACGAACCCGGTCACGTGGGACGCCACGGGGCCGGCCGGGTACACACGTGTCGGCTCCGGGTGGGAGAAGATCCCGTCCATCTCGAGGTCGAGCACTTCCTGGGCGAGAACCCCGTCGACCTGGCGCTTTATGTAGACGAAGTCGCTGTTGGAGGTGAGACGGTCGTAGAGCACATCGGAGTCGACACCGAGCAGGCCCCCGATCTGTTGGGCAACCCAGAGCGGCTCGGTCACCTGGTCGGGCACTGCGAACAGACTCTTCGACTCCACCGTCATGGCCAGGAGATTCCCGTTGCGGTCGTAGATCTTGCCCCGCTGAGGCGCCATCTCGCGGGTGACGAGCCGCTGGCTCAGCCCCTTCTCGGCGAGCTCCGGCGCCTGGACGACCTGGATCTCGAACAGGCGGTAGCCCATGCCCAACCAGGCGGCAATGACTACCAACCCGATGATCGACATCCGGGCCTTGCCCGAGGCGAGACGGCCCGGCTTAGTGGCCGACACGGCCACCGACTCTCCGGCTGGGTATCCGGAGGGGCGGGGCCCCGCACATCAACCCGGTTCCAGCGCGTCCACGGGGATTCATTGGTTGGCTCCGTTGCCGTCGGACTCCGCCACGACCGGCGAAGGAGCATCCAGATTCACCAGCAGCTGATTGGTGTCCGAGGGGATCACCAATCCCATCTCATCGGCGAGGGGGGCGATTCGCGCCGGGTTCTCGAGACGAGCCACCTCGATGCGCAGCTGTTCGTTGAGAGCCATCTGCTCATCGATGGCGCCGTTCAACTCGGCGAGGTCGAACGCCGAGCGGTCCAGGCTGGTCCGGGCAAAACCCAATCCGAGAAAGGCGGCCACCGCGATGAGGACCATGATCATCCACGGGGCGATCGATGGCTTGCGGAGACGTCGCCCCTTGAGGACTCTGAGCCCCTCACCACTGCGCGGCCGGCGCTGGGGCCGAGCGGTCACGACGCCACCTTCTCGACGGCGCGGAGCACCGCAGAACGCGCCCGATTGTTCTCGGCGACCTCCTCATCGGTGGGCCGCACCGGCTTGCGGGTCAAGAGGCGGACCTCGGCGGTGTTGCCACAGCCGCACACCGGGAGGTCGGGTGGGCAGGTGCAGCCCCTCGCCTTCTCGGCGAAGTACTGCTTGACGATGCGATCTTCCAAGGAGTGGTAGGAGATGGCGACGACGCGTCCCCCAACCCCGACGATCTCGACGGCCTGGGCGATCCCCTCCGCGACCGACTCCAACTCGCGGTTCACCGCGATCCGCAGTGCCTGGAACGTGCGTCGGGCGGGATGACCCGCCCGACGCCGGGCCGCGGGCATCGCGTTTGCGATGACGGTGGACAGCGTGGCAGTGGAGTCGATGGGTCGGGCGTCGACGATGGCCCGGGCGATGCGACGAGCCAGAGGCTCCTCGCCATACGTGCGAATGAGGTGGGCCAGATCGGACATCGCCCATGAGTTGACGATCTCGGCAGCGGTCACAGTGGCGTCGGGCCCCATGCGCATGTCGAGCGGCCCGTCCTGGCGATAGGAGAAGCCCCGTGACGCCTCGTCGACCTGGTGAGACGAGACGCCGAAGTCGAAGAGGACACCGGACACCGGCTGGTCGGTCACGTGGGCGACGACCTCGCGGAGGTCGCCGAAATTGCCCTCGACCACGATGGCCCGCAGCCCGGTGGCGTTGGCCACCGCCTCGGGGTCGCGGTCCATGGCTATCACAGTCACGTCGTCTCCAAACTCATCCAGCATCCGTCTCGTGTGGCCCCCACCGCCAAAAGTGGCGTCCACGACCACTCCCGGCACGACGGGTGCCATCAGCTCGACGACTTCGTCTTCCAAGACCGGCCGGTGGTAGTCATGGGGCTCCTTGGGCGGGTCCTGGTTCATTGCGAGCCCTCCGGGCGCTGGTACCAACTAGAGGCGGGCGGAGTCAGGGGCCTTCCAATTGGTTCCGGAGGGCTCGCAATGAGCCCAAACCTGAGTCGATGGTGTCTAGATGCCCTCCTCATCGAGATAGCTCTCGTCGCCCGAGGCGCGCTCGGCGAGGTGACGGTCCTTCTCCCAGAGCTCGATGTGGTCGAAGAGACCGAGGACAGCGATCTCGTTACCCGGCTCCAGCGAGGCGAAGACACGCAGGTCGGGTTTGACCAGGACACGACCCGACTTGTCGGGCGTCTGCAGATCGGCCCCGGCGAACAGGGTGCGCGAGAACTGTCGTCCCGCCTTGTCCTGGGGTCGTTGGGTCACCTCGGCGGCCTTCTGCTCGAAGTCGTCGGCGGCGAATATGACGAGCTGGCCATCCTGTCCCTTGGTGATGACACAACCGTCTTCGAGACGACGGCGGAAGCCGGAGGGCATGACCACCCTTCCCTTTCCGTCGAGGCTGTGGAAGTACTCACCGAGGAACACTTCTTCTCTTTTCCGTTCGTCGTCACTGTCCTGGCCCCCTTGCCTGGGGTGTCGTGCCACTATGACCCACTACGCCCCACTTGTCAACCTTTTGCCCCACATCGAGGGCAAGACGGGGTCATTTCACCGTTCGGAGTCCGGGGACCACCACTCCCGCCCCCACAGATCGGGCTTGGAAGTGTCGTCATGACAGAAGGTCAGGACATCGGCACGACCCGAGGGCCGGTGTGGGACAGGTTGCCCTTAGGCCGATTCCGCCAGCAGGTACGGGTGCCAGGCCGGATCGACCTGAAAGCCGGTGCTCGCATAGATCCAGGCGAACCTGCGAGGCGGACCGGGCTGGCTGCGCAGACGAAGACCGCTCTCGTCGGGAGTCCGTGCCCCTTTGCGGACATTGCACGACCGACAGCAGGCCACGACGTTCTCCCATGTGTGATCGCCGCCCTTGGAGCGGGGCTGAACGTGGTCGAGCGACTCGGCGGGGCCTCCGCAGTACTGACAGATGTGACCATCTCTCCCAAACACGGCACGACGGGTGACCGGCACGGCCCGCCGGTAGGGCACCTTGACATAGCGGGTGAGTCGCACCACCGAGGGCAACTCGACCGACACGCTCTCCGACGACCACGTCTCATCACGCCCGACGACGACGGTGGCCCTCCGATTGAGGACGAGGATCACTGCCCGTCTTTCGCTAACCACCGAAAGCGGCTCGTAACTCGCGTTCAGGACCAAAGCTCGGGTCATATCGCACAGACCTACCGGGGCGAAGCGTAATCGGAGCCTCGATTTGGCCGAACCGTGGTCATGGGGTCAGCTGGCCGCCAGGTTCAATTCGGCACCACCGGATTGCCCGAGGACATCCCCCACCGCCTCGGTCAGGGCGTCCATCCATGTATCGCCGCGCCGGCTCACCCCGGTGAGCTCCTTCTCTCCATCGTGGGCGAGCACGGTCAGACGACCATCCTCGGAGACCTCGACCTCGACGATCTCGATGGGGACACGGGCGATCACCTGGCACCAGGCATCGGCGAGACCCTGGGTGACCGCGATCGGGTCTGACGACACGATGCGGAACGATCGAACAGAGCCGGTGGCCACCTCGATGCGGGCGCCACCCTCGGTGGGAGTGACCGACACATCCACCCCGAGATCCGAGACCCGGCGCGAAGGCCGGCCCGGACTCGTCCGGGGTTGGCGGTCCTGGCGAAGACCGTAGGCCGCGAGCAGGGCACGCAGTTGCTCCATCACCGCGACCTCGTCGGCGCCCGGCTCCAGACGGACGTCGATCCCGCGGCCAAAACCATCCAGATCGACGACGACCGAGGCCACCCCCGGGATGTCGCCGAGTCGACTCGCCAAACTCGATGTCATGCCACCCGCTCCCACTTCCGTATCCCGCGCATCTCCCTACGCCACGACAGGTAGTAAACCAGATCTTGCGCGCTCGTGGTGGCTGAATGGTCACCGTATGCGGTGGAGGAGCGCCATTGCAGATAGGCGCGCGCCGGACCGATGCCACCACGTCGGGACATGGCGAACCAAGTCCTCATCGCCTCGACGAGGAGTCGAGGATGACGCGTCAGCGCCAGAAATGCACCCCGCTCGAAACCCAAAGGCCGCCTCCCGACGTTGTCTTGGCTCGCTGCCAGAAAGTCTAATGCCCGCAAGCCGAATTCATCGTTAGAGTTCGAACTTCTGGACTGGAGGAGATCGCTTGGCTGACGTAGCTTCCGACAAGATCGAGATATTCGGTAGGAAGTTCCACCGAATCGTCTCCAATGTGGAGACCGTCATCCAGGGGAAGAGGGATGTCATCGAGCTGATGGTCCTGGCCCTGGTCTCCGAGGGCCACGTCCTCATCGAAGACGTGCCCGGGGTAGGGAAGACCCAGCTGGCGAAGTCGCTGGCCCGCACCATCGACGGCGAGTTCCACCGCATCCAGTTCACACCCGACCTGCTCCCCTCGGACGTCACGGGAGTGTCGATTTGGGATCGAAATGCAGGTGAGTTCGAGTTCAAGGCCGGCCCCATCTTCGCCAACGTGGTCGTTGGCGACGAGATCAACCGGGCCAGCCCCAAGACCCAGTCGGCCCTGCTCGAGGCCATGGAGGAGCGACAGGTCACCTCCGACGGTGTCACCCGCGGTCTCGAGCCGCCTTTCATGGTCATCGCCACCCAGAACCCCCTCGAGCACGAGGGCACCTATCCCCTGCCCGAAGCCCAGCTCGACCGGTTCATGATGCGGGTCGTGATCGGCTACCCGAGTCGTGAGAAGGAGCTGGAGATCCTCGACACTCACGGGGTCCGGTCCACGTTCCTCGACCTGGAGGCGGTTGCCTCGCTGGCCGAGGTCTCGGAGATGGTCGACATCGCCCGTGAGGTAGCCGTGTCTTCGTCGGTCAAGAACTACATCGTCGACCTCATCGAAGGCACCCGGCTCCACCCCGACGTCATGCTGGGCGCCTCCCCGAGGGCGGCCCTGTTCCTCCAGCGCATCTCACGGAGCCGGGCGGCGGCCAACGGCCGCGACTACGTCATGCCCGACGACATCAAGGAGCTCGCCGGACCGGTCCTCGAGCATCGGCTCGGCCTGCGCCCGGAAGCCCAGATGCGGGGTGAGACCATCACGTCGGTCATCCAGGACGTGATGGGCCGGATCAGGGTGCCCGGCACCACCTCACGGATCGCCACCTGATGCCAACGACGCGGGGCTGGGCTCTCCTCGGAGCCGGTCTCGCTCTCGTCGTCTTGTGGTGGCTCCTGGGGGACGAAGAGCTGCTGCTCGCCGCCAGCTTCTTCATCGTCGGACAGCTCGTCGCCATCGTCTACGTGCGGCTCCACCGGCCAGATCTTCAGATCGGCCGTCGACTCGGCTCCACCGCCGTCCACAATGGAGACACCGTCCAGGTGACCCTCACCCTGCGCAACCCGAGCCGTAGGTCGGTTCGGAACCTCTTGATCGTCGACGAGGTCCAGGAACTGGGTGTGGCCAACTTCGAGGTCGCCGGCATCGCCGGAGACGGTGTCGCCTCGGCGACCTATCGGGTGATGTGCCGGCCTCGTGGGATCTACCGGGTCGGCCCCTCCCGGGTCACGTCGGCCGACCCCCTCGGGCTCGCAGAGCTTCCCGCCCCGGACGGGCCCATCGACCAACTCGTGGTCTACCCCACCGTCGAGACCCTGAAGGGATTCCCGATGGTTCGCGGCCAGGACCCGTCGATGGCGGCATCCCGGCCCGAGCACGCACAGAGAGGCGGTGAGGACTTCTACACCCTGCGGGAGTACCAGAGGGGAGACGACCTGCGTCGGGTGCACTGGCCGTCGTCGGCTCGAACCGACCAACTGATGATCCGTCAGCTCGAGACTCCCTGGCAGTCGCGGGCGCTCGTGCTGCTCGACGTGCGAACGTCGGTGTACGAGTCCACCGACGCATTCGAGACCGCGGTCTCGGGCGCAGCCAGCGTCGTCACCCACCTGGTCGGGTCCGGATTCGACGCCGACCTCTGGGCCGGTGACCCCAATGCCATCGACGCCACGCGGTATGCGGCCGCCATGGAGAAGCTGGCACTCGTCCAGCCCAAGACCGACATCGACATAGAGGTGGTGGCGTCACGCATCCGCCAGAAGGGAGGCGGGGGCGCACTGGTCATCGTCACCGGGACCGCCGACCGATCTCTGGTCGCCGTGCATCAGCTCCTCGCCCGCGACTACCCGACGACGGTCCTCCTCGGAGCTTCGAGCACCACCCCCCAGACTCTGGCCGGGTTCCACCGTCTCGGCGTCACCACAGTCACCGTGCGCCCCGGGGACGACTGGGCCGGCCAGTGGCTGCTGTCGATCGGAGAGGCATGGGACGCCGTTTCGGTCAGCTAGCCGGTCTCTTCGCCTTCGTCCTGATGATCGGACGTCTGGGCAGGCTGCTCAACGTCGGGCGGGATGAGCCACAGTGGAACCTGATCCTCACGGCTGCCGCGTTCCTTGGCGGCGTGGCCTGGTGGCTCCTCGGCCAGATGACCAATCGCAAGTCTCTCAAGATCTCGATCTTCATAGTCGGCGGGCTCCTCTTGGCCTTCCGGACCATGGCGAGCGGGACGCTTCTCTACGGGATCCTCCCCACCGGCGACTCCCTGACGGTGATGTCCGAGGAGTTGACCATCGCCTGGCAGGTCATCAGCACCGGAGTCCCACCCGTGTCGGCCAATCCCGGTCTGCTGGCGATATTGGCCGTCGTCATGTGGGTCATCGGCGCCCTCTTCTCCTGGGGCAGTGCCGGAGGGCCCTACGCCGCGATGTTCCTCCCGTCTCTGGTCATGTACTTCCAGTTCGCCGTGTTCGACCGCGGCCAGGCGGGCCTGGGATGGATGGCCGCCTCAGGCATCGTCCTCGGTCTCGCCGCAGTGTCGATGGCCCTGGAGCGACGTGGTGAGACCGGCCGGGCCCGGGACGAGACGGGGCGCCCCATGGCCCGACGCTCGCTCACCCTCGCCTCCATCACGGCCTTGCTGCTCACCATCGGCGCCATCGCGGTCGCGGGCAACGCATCGAGCGTCATCAACGAGTACGGCAACGCGCCCTGGCGGGGTCGCGGCTTGGGCGGGTACGGCGATGGCCCCGGAGGGACCGCATACGACGGGCTGATCGATCTCCGTCAGAAGGTCATCAGCCAGACCGACGACCCGGTGTTCCGGGCCAACCTCGGCAGCAGTGCGCCGCCCGCCAACGAGATCTATTGGAGGATGGAGACCCTCGACGCGTTCGACGGTGACGGGTGGGACCGTTCCAATCGGAGCATCGAGCGGGTCGACCCGGAACGGCCGCTGGCCAATCTCTACGACTCCTACCAGGGGACGCGTTACGACTTCCTGGCCAACATCCTCATCGAAGGCTTCTCGACGACCGTCGCCCCGACACCCGGGGTGCCGGTTGAGGTCCTCGACCCGCCGAGCGAGGGCCGTGGTGTCCGGCCGAGCGAGTTCAGCGTCCTCACCGACTCGGCGATCGTCGTCACTGCCAACCTCACCGAGGGGGACTCCTATGGAGTGCGGGCCATCTACCCGAACCTCGAGGCCGACCTCGGGATCCTCGCCACCGGTGAGGACGGCAGCCTCACCCCGATGTTCGCCTCGGCGGCCGAAGCAGGCGAGTTCCCGTACTCGGCGGGCACCGCCGACCCGGCCACGCCTCCACCCGACCTCGACTTCTACACCGAGTTGCCGGATCTCCCCTCCGGGATCGAGAGTCGGGCCCGGGCCCTCACCTTCCGAGCCGCCAGCGATTTCGAGCGAGCGTTCATCCTCGAGGCGTGGTTCCGCGATTCCGGTGAGTTCACCTATTCGACACAGGTCTCCACCGGTCACGACTCACTCCGGCTCGACGACTGGCTCAACGACAACACCTCGCCGAACTTCCGCACCGGGTACTGCGAGCAGTTCGCCGCCGCCATGGCGGTCATGGCCCGAACCCTGGAGATCCCGTCACGCGCCGTGTGGGGGTTCACCCCAGGCTCGATCGAGAACATCGACGGCGAGCAGATCGTGACGGTCAGAGACCGGAACGCCCACGCCTGGGTGGAGCTCTGGCTCGAGCCGTATGGCTGGGTCCAGTTCGACCCGACACCCCGGGCAGAACAGACCGACTACCCCGAGCAGCCAACCAGCCTCACCGCGGGATTCGACCCGGCGGACTATCTGGCCGCAGAGGAGACCCCCGGAGACCCGAGTCAGCCTGCCAACCCGGGAGCGGATAGCGGCGAGCCCGACTTCGCGGACGATGCGCCCGAGGGGTTCTCCACCACGGGCCCACGCTGGTGGCTCCTCGGCTTCTTCGCCCTCATCCCGCTCGCGGCCGCGATCCCGATCTACAAGAACGTGCGGAGACGACGGCGTCTCAACCGGGTGCGGGAGGGAGACGTCACGGCAGCCTGGGACGAGATAGTTGACCGGCTCGCGGACCTGGGCCGTCCGGTGACCGAATCGATGACCCCGCTCGAGGTGGCCAGGACGACCGACCCCGCCCTCCTTCCCCTCGCCGTCAGATACGCCGCCGCCATCTACGGGGGAAGGTCTGATCAAGCCCGGGAGACCGACCTGTTCGGTGCCGAGCTCTGGATCGACAACCACTTCGACACCACGGCGAAGGCCCGGGCCGCCATGAGCCTGCGCTCACTGGTCAGGAGAGACTGACGGGCTCAGGAACCTGAGGCCTGGCGCTCCTCCTCCACGTCGTCCTCGACACGACGGAGCATGGTGAGGAACTTGTCCCTGTCCAGCTCGAACCGGGTGACGTCCTCCTCGACCTCGTGCACGATCTCGTCGATGGCGACGAAGAAGGCCAACTGACCTTCGCGGAGGGCGTCCATCAACTCTCCCTCGTCACTGCTGACGCGGAAGATGGACTGGCCGTCGGTGACCAGCTTGACCTCGGAAAGGTGCTCGTCCATGTCGCCCTCCCGCCGGAGATAGTCCCAGGCGCGACGCACGCGCTGCAACGACATGCCGTTGTCGAGGAGGCTGCGAACCACCTTCAGCGCGACCAGATCGCGAAATGAGTAGAGACGTCTCACTCCGGGGCGCCCGCCGGTGGGCTGCACGGATGGTTTGACCAGCCCGACCTTGTCCCAGTACCTCAACTGATGGTGCGTGCAATTGCTCAGCCGGCATGCCTGCTCGGCGGTGAATGCTTGCTCCACTCTGTCCTTCCAAAACTCTGATCTACGGACCGGGGCATGGTCCGGGTTGTCCTCCGCCCCCCGGCACCAGCCCAACGAAACGGCCGACGGGGCCGGAACACTAGCGACTTCTCCGGGGAGTCGCAGATTGGGACCCGGGTGGTTATTCGGGTATCGAGTCTTCCGATTCGGACGGCTCGGTGCGCCATCCGCGGAGTCTCAGGGCGTTGGCCAACGACGTCGCCGAGGCGACGAGAAGGGCGAAGCCGAGCACCGCTACCCAGGTGATGTTGACGTACGCGATGACGATGGCGAGCCCGGCCACCACTCCCAACAGTGAGAGCTTGACCCCGATTCGAGACGGCCGCTCGATCTTCTGCACGGCGCGGGCCAGCTCGGGGTCTTCCTCGTAGAACTGTCGCTCGATCTCTGCGAGGATCCGTTGCTCTTTGTCGTCCAATGGCATGCGGTCACCACACC
>JBAPYG010000380.1:0-3871 GCA_049284615.1 Acidimicrobiia bacterium | reverse complement strand
CGACGGCTTGCCTGTCGGGATGCAGGTGATCGGGAGACGGTCGGCCGACCTCGACGTGCTCACGGCGGCCACGGCCTTCGAGCACATCCGCCCCTGGGATCACATCTACGAGATCCCCGCCAACCGGGACCTGACCGCCTGAGGGTGGGGACATACCGTTCTGTGAAGATTTGCTACCAGGGGGTGGACGAAAACACTCACAGAACGGTTCGAGTCGGGTCGGGGAGCGACCCGGGCCTCAATCTGTGGTGATGCGGGTGTAGGCGGCGGCGACGAAGACGATGATCGCGCCGAACAGGATCTGACGCACGGCCTCGGGATAGCCGAGGGAGGAGAGGATCGACCTCCACACCCTCGATCTCGGTCGGCCCCCGGGTCTCACCATTGCCCAGATTCTCTGGCGGCATGCAGGCCAGGGTCGGCGACACCAGCAGTCGATGCTCGGCCAGGACCGATTGCATGGCGTCGTAGACGACCGTCCGCTTCGAGTTGTCATCGAAGTAGTCCATCGCCGACATGCCGGCCACATGGTCGTACCAGCGCCAGAACTCCGGGGGAAGGTCATCGCGGTGCTCGCCAGGGATGTCGAGGCCACCCGCCTCGAGGTTGGCGAAAGCGTCGAGGCTGAGCGGCATGATCAGCCGGCACCAGAGATCGGCGAGATCCCTCTGGTCGATGTCGATGTCGATGTCGACTTCCACGACACGCGCACCTGCATCCTCGAATGCTCGCACCGCATCGTCCACCACGGCGGCCACCGCAGGATCCACCGGGTAGACCCCGAGATCCGGTGAGTAGGCCACACTCCATCCTGTGATCCCCTCGTCGAGAGACCGGGTGAAGTCGACTGTGTCCGCGGCGGCATGGGGGTCGTCGGGATGGGGGCCTGCGAGGGCCGTCATGGCGAGGGCGGCGTCGGCGACCGTTCGGGTGATCGGCCCCTCGTAGATGAACGGCGACACGCCGGAGAAGGCGTTGGGGCGGAGGATCGAGGGAACCCGACCGGCCGAGGGCTGGTAACCGACGACGCCACACCACGCCGCCGGGATACGGATCGAGCCACCACCGTCGGTGCCCTCGGCCAACGGGACGAGGCCATCGGCCACCACTGCCGCCGAGCCACCCGATGAGCCCCCGGTGTTCCGGGTCGTGTCGAAGGGGTTGCGGGTCGGCCCGAAGAGGTAGTTGTCACAGGCACCCCGAAACCCCATGGCCGGGCTGTTGCCCTTGCCCACGATGATGGCCCCGGCGTGTTCCATTCGCTGGGCCCAGACGCAGTGGCCGTCGATGCTGAAGTCTGCCATTGCCGGGATCCCCCCGAACGTGGCCGGCCACCCCGGCTTGAAGTCGAAGAGGTCCTTCATCACCACGGGCACCCCCCGCAGCGGGCCACCGCTCTCACCGCGGGCGATGGCCGCTTCGACGGTGCGCGCCCCATCCAGGGCTTCCTCGAACCCTCGATAGACGATGGCATTGAGGCTCGGCTCGCGCTCGTCGATGCGACGCAGCGTGTCCTCCATCACCTCGACGGGCGAAACTGTGCGCTGTTCCAGGTCGGCGACGAGATCCACGGCCGATCGGTAGGCCAGGTCGTTGTCAGCCATCATCTCTCCTGTCTGGTCACGAGGGCCTTGCGACGCGGATGGCCAATGATGGCGGGGACGGCAAACGTTTACAAGGGGCCGCACCGGTGAGGTAGCCTCCACCGGGTGCCGACCGAGCCAACGTCACGAGGCGCCACGCCCAAGTCACTCCGTCACGTGGCCGAGCTCGCCGGCGTCTCGGTGGCCACCGCATCGCGGGTGATGTCCGGTTCGGCCCACCCCGTCAGCGAGGCGACCCGGCAGCGAGTGCTGTCGGCGGCCGACAGCCTGGCGTTCGAACCGAACCGTCTGGCCCGGGCACTGGTGACTGCACGGTCGCAAACGATCGGTGTGATCGTCCACGACATCTCCGACCCGTATTTCGGCGAGATCGTCAAAGGGCTCGAGGACGGCCTTCACGCGGACGACTACCGGCTCTTCGTCGCCAGCTCCGACCGCGATCCGGACAAGGAGCTGAGCTACGTGAGAACGTTCGACGCGCACCAGGTAGATGCCATCGTGTTCGCCGCCAGCTCACTGACCGATCCGGAGTACGTCTCGTCGTTGACCAGCCTGGTCGATCGTTTTCGCACTCGGGGCGGGATCGTGGCGATGCTCTCCGATCACTTCCTCGACGGGCCCCGGGTCCTCTTCGACAATCGACGCGCGGTAACCGAAATGGTCGGCTATCTCGCCGAGCGTGGTCATCGGCGTATCGGTTTCATCGGTGGGCCCTCGGAGCTCGAGGTCTCCCACGTGCGACGAGCCGCATTCGAGGAAGCCTCCGGGTCTCTCGGGCTCGAAACCGGCCCCCAGTACACGGCCGACGGCGGATTCACCATGTCCGGCGGGGGCAAGGCAGTCGTGGAGCTCCTCGAGAAGGCGGAGGTGACCGCCATCCTGGCCGCCAGTGATCTGATGGCGATCGGCGCCACTCGTCAGCTCCTCTCATCTGGGCTCGCCGTGCCCCAGGACATCTCGATCGCCGGTTTCGACGACATCCCCATCGCCGAGTACGGACCGGTCCCGCTCACGACCATGCGGGTCCCCACATACGAGATCGGCCGCAAGGGGGCGGACCTCCTCCTCGCCGCCCTGAGCGACCAGGACGTGACCGACATAGAGCTCCCCGGCCAGATCGTGGAACGTGACTCGGTGGCACCGGTGCGCTCCGCTTCGTGAGCCCCGAACGACTGGACGAGATCGCGGGCGCACTCGACGAGGCCTGGGCGCGAGGGAGGACGGTGCCGGCGCCATCGTCAACCGATGACCTCACGATCGAAGAGGCATACGAGATCCAGGAGCTCCTCGTCGAGAGACGCATCGGTCGGGGTCGTCGCCGCATCGGGTGGAAGATGGGGCTGACCACCGCTGGGCCGGGCACCACTCCCATTGTGGGGACCCTTCTCGACGACATGGTCGTGGCCTCCGGCACCACCCTCTCGCGCTCATCCATGGTGGGCCCGCAGGTCGAGGCGGAGTTGGTCGTCGAGATCGGCGTTGCGATCGAACGGCCCGTCTCGGCCGCCGAGCTCGCAGACGGCCCCCATCGGGTCGCCCCCGGCATCGAGGTGATCGACTACCGGACGACCGACAGCACCGGCGTCGTCGACTGGGTGGCCGACAATTCGACCGTGGCCTACGCCGTCGTCGGCGAGTCGGTGCCGGTGGGCGATGTGTCGCTCCCCGAGGTCGAGACGACGCTCTCCGATGAATCGGGGACCCTGGCCCATGGGAGAGGTGATCAGGTGATGGGCAACCCGCTCTCCGCCGTGGCCTGGCTCTCGCACCATCTCATCACGAGGGGGCACCGTCTCGAGCCCGGCGATGTCATCCTCACCGGCTCGCTGACCGGGCACCACCCCGTCGTGCCGGATGCGTCGGAGGAGTTCGAGGCGGTGTTCGGGTCGCTGGGCAGCGTCTCGGTGCGCTTCACTCCCTGAGCCGGGCCCACCGGGTCTGTTGACGACGACCCTCAGCCTGGGTACGGTGCCCGGATCAGCACACGGAAATCGTTTGCCGACCAATGGTGACGCGATTTCTCACTATCACACACGAGGTGTTCGATTGCCCGGTCCCGTATTCGCCCCCGACGCCCTCTCCGGCCAGGTGGTCCTGGTCACCGGGGCCAGTCGCGGGATCGGCGCGGCCATCGCCATCGCCTGCGCCCAAGCCGGGGCCGATGTCGCCATCGGCTATCTGGAGGGCACCGACGGAGCCGACAGAACCGCGGCGGCGGTACGAGAGCTGGGCCGCGACGCCGAGAGCTTCGCCAGTGACGTGAGCGA
>JBAPYG010000379.1:0-2177 GCA_049284615.1 Acidimicrobiia bacterium | reverse complement strand
AGCAAGAGATGCTCCACGGACAGGTAGTCGTCGCCCATGGCCGCCCGTTGCCGGTCGGCTTCGGTCAGTATGCCGGCGAGTTCCTTGGAAGTGGTTATCTCGGCATCTCCGTACACATGCGGCTGTGCATCGAGCCGCGACTGGAGGGTGCGTCGGAGATCGAGAGCCGATACGCCCATTCGATCGAGGAGCGGGTAGACGATCCCGTCCTGTTGCGCCAACACGGCCAACCCGAGGTGCTCGGGCAGAACCGTGGCATGGTTGTGCTCACTCGCCAGGTTCGACGCCGTGACCAGCGCTTCTCTGGTTCTTGCTGTCAGTTTCTCCGGATTCATGAGTTGCCATCATTTTAGTACAAAACTTGAGCGTTGTCATATCAGATTCATCGGGGCCCCGCCCCGGGTCATGAGCTGTCGGACCGGGCCCCCATCTCCCACCCTTGCGTCATTGACTTCCTGGTGACTCCGAGTACTATGTGCTACATGGTACCTAAAAGTACCGGACAGAGTCAACGGACCCAGCTGCTCCACGGAGTGCTCGCCATGTGTCTACTTTCAGTCATCGAAGAAGAAGCCTCGTATGGATACGAGATGGTCAGCAAACTGAGAGACCGCGGTCTCGACCTGGCCAGTGAAGGGTCGATCTACCCCCTTCTCTCCCGGCTGCAGAAGCAGGGAATGATCGAGGGATACCTGGTGCAGAGCTCGGAAGGGCCGGCACGCAAGTACTACCGGATGTCGGACCGTGGTCGAGTGACTCTCGAGCTGTGGCGCCAGGAGTGGCGCGAGTTCAGCAGCTCGGTCGACGATGTCCTCGGAGGGGGCGGGAGATGACAGACCGGGGTCATGCCATCGCCGAGATCGAGCGCTATTGGCTCGAGACCGGGTTGAGCCCCGACACGGTCGCAGAGATGCGACAAGAGCTCGAGCAGCACCTGAGAGACGCCGAGCTCGACGGACGCTCCGTCGACGATGTCATCGGTGACCGGGCCGCCTTCGCCGAGGGCTGGGCAGCAGCCCGCAAAGGCAGGTCGGTGGTCACCTGGTCAGACGTTCAAAGTGGAAGAACCAGAAGAAGGAAGGAAACCCGACGGGACCTGATCCTGTACGGGTCGGGAGCGGCGGCGCTGGTCGCAGCCGTTGCCGTTGCATCACAAGGAGGTGCCAACGTGGACAACGAGATGTGGCGATGGCTGTGGACAGTCTTTGCCATCGTCCTCGGAATCGGGGAGATATTCACCGCCGGCTTCTTCTTGTTGCCGTTTGCCATCGGAGGGGCCGCCGCCGCGATCCTCGCTTGGGTGGGGGCCAACCTCGTTGCCCAGTGGCTGGTCTTCTTCGGGGTGTCGATCATCTCACTCGTCTATCTGCGCCGATTCATCGGTCGTCAGGACGAGGGCGAGCAACCGCGGGTCGGGGCGAACCGCTGGGTCGGGTCGGAGGGTGTCGTCCTCCAGGGCATCGACCCTCACACCGGTGCAGGGATGGTGCGCATCCTCAACGAGGAGTGGCGAGCCACGGCCCTGGGACCGATACCCGCCGGGACCAGGATCGTAGTGACAGATGTACATGGCACTCGACTGATGGTCGAGCAGCTGGAGGGCTGACCCAGCCCTAGATTTAGGAGAAAGGAAGGAAAAAGTCATGGATCCAGTAGTGATCCTGTTTGTGATCCTCGCGATCGGCCTGATCGCAGTGGCAGCCGCCGGGTTCAAGGTGGTTCGACCGTTCCAGAAGGGGCTCATCGAGTTCCTCGGGAGGTACGAGCGAACCGTGGATTCGGGTCTCCGTTGGGTCATGCCCTTCGTGAAGCGGCTGACCAAGGTGGACATGCGTGAGCAGGTCATCGACGTGCCCCCGCAGGAAGTCATCACCAAGGACAACGTCGTGGTCACCGTGGACGCGGTCATCTATCACGAGGCGACCGACCCCGTGAAGCTCCAGTACAACGTGGGGAACTTCATCCTCGCCGTGACCAAGCTGGCGCAGACCAACTTGAGGAACGTAATTGGTGACCTCGACCTCGACTCGGCCCTTACCTCACGTGAGGTTATCAACGCCAAGTTGAGGCAGATCCTCGATGACGCCACCGACAAGTGGGGTGTCCGTGTGGTCCGGGTCGAAATCCAGCGTATCGAGCCGCCGGTCGACGTAACCGACGCCATGCACCGTCAGATG
>JBAPYG010000378.1:0-5436 GCA_049284615.1 Acidimicrobiia bacterium | reverse complement strand
GGGCCGGGTAGTGTCCGGCGGGCGAGCCGGCTCCGATCGCAACTAGCCTGCCGCCGATGGGATCTTTCTGGCACCCCTTTGCCGACATGAGCAAAGTGCAGCACGCCCCCTTCGTGGTCGATCGAGGCGAGGGCATATACGCGTACGACGAGGATGGGAAGCGATATCTCGATGCCGCGGCGTCGCTTTGGTACATGAACGTCGGGTACGGACGTGACGAGATCATCGATGCGATGGACGCCCAGGCGCGGAAGCTGCCCGCGTTTCACACGTTCATCGACTACGCCACCCGGCCTGCCATGGAGCTCGCCGAGAAGATCGCTGGAGTCGCCCCCGACCCGGGCTCAAAGGTCTTCTTCGGCTCGGGGGGCTCGGACGCCGTCGACACGGCCGCCAAACTGGCACGTCGCTATTTCAGCGCCGTGGGACAGCCGGATCGCACGGTGTTCATCTCCCGAGAGTGGGGCTATCACGGCATGCACACATATGGCACGACCCTGGGCGGGATGGAGCCGAACCGCGTTGGGTACGGCGGCGACCTGGTCTCCGACGTCGTGACCGTCCCCTACGACGACGCCGAAGCCGTCGAGAAGGCAATCGACCATGCCGGGGCCGATCGCATCGCCGGCATCTTCGTCGAGGCGGTGATCGGAGCCGGCGGCATCCGCCCGGTCGCGCCCGAGTACCTCACGAGGATCAGACAGGCGGTCCGGGACGCAGGCGGGTTGTACATCTCCGACGAGGTGATCACCGGCTTCGGTCGGGTCGGCGACTGGTTCGCCGCCAACAAGTTCGGCCTCGAGCCCGACCTGATCACTTTCGCGAAGGGTGTCACCTGCGGCTACGCCCCCCTCGGCGGTGTCATCGCAGCCTCACACATCGCCGCCCCGTTCTTCGAGACCCCGGGCCTCATCTTCCGTCACGGGTACACCTACTCCGGCCATTCGACCGCTTGCGTCGCCGGGATCGTGGTCATGGACATCCTGGAGCGTGAGGGTCTGATCCAGCGAGCGGCGGAGTTGGAAGACGAGATCTACGACGCCCTGGTGCCGTTGGAAGAGCTCGACGTGGTTGCCAACGTCCGCCGGGGCGTCGGGGCGCTGGCCGCCATACAACTCGAGGTCGGTGACGACGACACTCTCCCCGGGCGGGCGGCGACGGCCTGTCGCGAGGCCGGCGTCCTCACCCGTGCGGTCGGTGGGGGCGGGCTCCAGGTCTCACCACCGCTGACCATGACCAAGGAGCAAGCCGGGGAGATGGCATCGCTATTCGAGGCAGGGCTCTCCGGCTTGTGAAACACACGCCCTTCTGGGTGGAGGACCACCCGCGTCCGGAGGGTCTCACAACGGATCTTCCGTCCGAGACCGAGTATCTCGTCGTCGGCTCCGGGTTGACTGGGCTTTCGGCAGCACTCCGTCTCGCCGCGGCAGGGCACTCGGTGACGGTCATAGACGCCGGCGACGTCGCCGGCGGCGCCTCCTCGATCAACGGCGGCATGGTCTCTCCCGACGTCAAGGCCGGCATCGACAACGTCTACGCCACCTACGGCCCGCGGATCGGTCATGAGATGTGGGCCTCGACAGTCAAGTCGGTGGACCTAGTGCGCGACTATGCGACTCGCCCCGGCATCAACGCGCTCACGCACGACAGCGGCATGGCAGCCCTCGGCCATGGCGCCAAGAAGCTGAAGTCGTTCGACCGGAGCGTTGCCTGGTACCACGAGAAGTTCGGTGTCGATTGGGCCGTGGTGGACGCACGAGACATCGGCACGATCGTCGGCGGCGACTCTTTCAATGTCGCCCTCTTCGAGCCGGAGGGATTTGGGGTCCACCCGGCGAGACTCTCCTTCGGGCTCGCCCGGGAGGTGCGTCGGGAGGGGGCATCGCTGGTGGACCACTGCGCGGCTACCTCTCTGCAGAGGACCGGCACCGGTCTTCGTGTCGAGACCACCAGGGGCACGGTCGACGCCCGCGAGGTCGTCCTCGCCACCAACGGCTACACCACCCGCGAGCCCAGCAAGGAACTGGCCCGCCTGGTCGTTCCCATCGGGTCCTATATCGTGGTCACCGAGCCTCTGGGCCCCGAGCGGGCCGGGCGGATCTTCCCGAGCGGTGCAATGACCTACACGAAGAAGCGGCTCCTCCACTACATGCGACGTACCCACGATGATCGGATCCTGCTCGGTGGCCGTCGCAGCCTCCACACCGACCTCGATCTCGAGGAGTCGGCCGGCGATCTCCGCGCCGCCATGGTCAGGTACTGGCCCGAGCTGGAGGACATCGCGATCACCCATGTCTGGGGTGGCAAGCTGGGCATCCCATTCGACTTGATCCCACACATCGGGCGCGTCGACGGCGCCTGGTATGCCATGGGATATGCCGGTCATGGCGTGGGGCTGTCCTGTCAGCTCGGATACGAGTTGGCCGGCATGCTCCTGGGTGAGGACCCGCCCAGCGTCTACAGCCAGATCCCACACAATGGGCGCTTCTACTACGGAGGGCGCCGCCAGTGGTTCCTCACGCCGGCGTCCTACCTGTACCGGGTGCTGGACAAGGTGGGGATGTGAGCATGTGAGCACGGCCTGGCGTGATCGTCTGATTTTCGTGGGCCCAATCATGGGAGCAATCGGGCTGGCCCTGTTCGCCCGGGGCGAGGACGGCCCTACCGTCTGCCCGTTCGCTCTCTGCACCGGCATGGCGTGCCCGGGATGTGGTCTCACGCGCGCCGCGGGCTCACTCCTGCGCGGGAATCTGGGAAGCGCCCTCGACTACCACCCTCTCGTGCCGCTCCTCGCAGCCCAGATCGTCGTCGGATGGGCCTGGTTCATCCTCGTGCGCATGGGTCGGGCTCGCCCTCCCCGGCCCAGAACCGTCACCGTGATCTTGTCAGTGACCCTGTTTGCTCTCGTGACGGTGTGGCTGCTTCGTCTCTCGACGGGGTCGCTTCCCCCGGTCTGAGCCTCCTCCAGACGAAGATCGCGGCGCCCATGGCCGCCGCGGTCAGCCCGAGCTGCAGCGGCACCATCCACTTCGACCCGGCCAGATTGGACAGAGCCTCCTGGACCGGCGCCCGCCCACCGCTGGGATCGATCACCCAGGACCCGAGACGCAGCAAGACGGCGAAGCTGAGACCACCCACTGCCACCCTGTTGAGAAGGCTGCGGACGGCGCCGATGCGATCGTCGGACAGCCGGACGAAGACCGCCCCGAATACGAGCAGGGCCACTGAGGCGAGCAGCGAGGCGATCCCGAGGCGGGCCGCGGTCTGCGAGGCCGGCCCCAACAGTGGTGAAGAACCAGGGGTTCGAATGACCAGCGGGTCGAGGCTCTCGACCACCGCCCGAACCCGGTCGTCCGAGACGTCATAGCCGAGGCCGGCGAGACCCAGGGTCACTTCCGGCACCGCCGGGGCGATCAGCGCCCTCATGTCGATACTCGAACCGGCGGGATCCGTCGAGGCGGCAGCGTCGACAACCTCCTCCGCAAACTCGTCCACGGTCTGACCGAGGGCGGACGAGCCCAGGAAATAGCCGACCGCCGGCTCGACCAGGGCGGGAGCGACTCCAGACTCGACCATCTCGTCGCCCATCCACCCGGCCACGAAGTCGACAACGGTCTCCGTATGGGCCAATGGGGCGATCGAGTCGGCCAGGGCGTCGGTGTCGACTACCACTGCCCGGCCCCAAAGCGACACGAAGAGGACAGACAGCGAGATCCCGAACAGCCAGCCGAGAGACGACCGCGACAGCGATCGAAGGCTCAATTGATCACCAGCGCCGGATTGGTCCGTATCCGGGGGCGTTTCTCCATCACCGCCGCGGCCAGGGTGTCGAATGCGGCGGCGGCCTCCGACCCGGGGGCGGCGATGGCCACGGGATGACCCTCGTCGGCACCGCGTCCCATGGCGGGGAGAAGCGGTATCTGCGCCATCAGATCGACGCCCAACTCCTTGGCGAGGCTCTCACCGCCCCCCGAACCGAAGAGCTCATACCTCGTCCCGTCGTCACCGGTGAACCAGGACATGTTCTCCACCACGCCGATGACCTCCTGGTCGACCTCGGCCGCCATGAGTGCCGCCCTGCGAGCGACCCGTTGCGCGGTCGGCTGTGGCGTCGTGGCCAGCAGCACCTGGGCTCGCGGCAGGAACTGGGCCATTGAGATGGCGATGTCACCGGTGCCCGGCGGCATGTCGACGATGAGAAAGTCCAGCTGATCCCAAAACACGTCTTTGAGGAATTGCTCGATGGCCTTGTGCAGCATGGGCCCCCGCCAGATCACCGCCTTGTCCTCCCCGACGAAGTAGTCCATCGACATCACCTTCACCCGATGGGCGACGGGAGGGATGATCATGTCGCCGACCATCACCGGGGGGCTCACTATCCCGAGCATGCCCGGTATGGAGAACCCCCAGATGTCCCCGTCGACGATCCCGACTCTCTGGTCGGAGCGAGCGAGCGCGACGGCCAGGTTGGCGGAGATCGATGACTTGCCGACCCCGCCCTTCCCCGACGAGACGGCCACGGTGCGGGTCGACGACCCGGGCTCACCGATCGCGGGACCGGACCTCTGCCGCAGGTCGGCCATCCAGGTCTGGACGGCTGTCTCGTCCATGACCTCAATATCGATGTCAGCGCTGTTCGTGAATGGCGACAGGGCCTCCTGGAGACGTTCGTCGAGCGCCGGAGGCGGCGAGCCGCTGGGGAGGAGAAGCTCGACCCTCACTTTGCCGGTCAACTTCTTGCTCACATCCTTGACAAGACCGAGCTCGCCCAGCGTCCGACCTACGAACAGGGGCGATTCGATGGACGCGACGGCATCGTGGAGTTGTGGTTGGCCTGCCATCTGAATCCCCTACGGCGACAGTGGTTAGAAGACGTTCGAAACTATAGTTTTCCTCGGTAGATACCTCATGGACACCAACACGCTCGACAGCCGGATCTCAGATCTCACATCCTCGTTGGGAGATCCGACCCGACGCGCCATCTACATCGCGATCCGGGAATCTGCCGAGCCCATGACCACTTCCAAGGTCGCCGAGCTCTTCGACATCCATCCCAACGTCGCCCGGCACCACCTCGATCGTCTCGCCGGCGACGGGTACCTGAAAGTCAGCCATTTGCGGCGGGCTGGCGGACCGGGAGCGGGTCGGCCCGCCAAGACCTACGAGTCCACCAACAAGGAGGTCAGCGTCCACTTCGCCCCAAGGCGTTTCGAGATGCTCACCGAGATGCTGTTCAAGGTCCTCGAGGAGGTGGCACCGCCCAACGTGTCCGAGATCGCCGAGCAGGTGGGACGGACCTACGGAAGTGAGCTCGCCGCCGAGATCGGGGCGCCGAGCGACCCCGGGTACGACGAGGCGGTTCAAGCAGTGGCCAGCGCCATGACCGGGCTCGGCTTCTCGGTCGACCCCGATGTCGAAGGACAACGACTCCTCACC
>JBAPYG010000377.1:0-4103 GCA_049284615.1 Acidimicrobiia bacterium | reverse complement strand
CATCGATCATCTGGATGGGCTCACCGTCGACATGGGGGACCGTTGGTTCAACCTGCGCCCCTCGAACACCGAGCCCCTCCTGCGTCTCAACGCAGAAGGTCCGGACGAGGAGGCGGTGGATGAGGTCGTCCAGAGTGTTAGTGAGATCATCAGAGGCGTCTCTTGAGCCTCATCGACCCATCCCTCGCCGAGGTCCTCGTCTGCCCGGTCGACCGAGCCGAACTGGTCGAGGACGAGCCTGCGCAGCGTCTGCAGTGCACCGAGTGCGGACGTCGATATCCGGTACGGGATGGCATCCCGATAATGCTCGTCGACGAAGCAGAAGGAGGCCCCGATGAGTGAGATGATCGAACAGATCCAGAGCCTGGGAGAACAACTCCGTTGGGCGGCCGAGGTGGAGCCACCACACATCGGCACCTTCTCCGAGGTGTTGTACGCCGGGATGGGAGGGTCTGGAATAGCCGGCGACTATGCAGCCTCTATCGCCTCTCCGCTGGGCACGAGGGTCGTGGTTCACAAAGGGTATGGGCCGATCCCGGCGTGGTCGATAAGGGTCAGGCCCCTCATGATCGCTGCTTCCTACTCGGGGAACACCGAGGAGACGCTCGACATGGTCACCTCGGCCGCGGAGTCCGGTTTGCCAGTGGCCACGGTCACCACGGGAGGGCGTCTCGGTGAGCTCAGCGCTCAGAACAATTGGCCCACGATCGCGGTTCCCGGTGGCCTTCAGCCTCGGGCGGCGGCCGGCTACATGATCGGGGCCGTCGTGCGGCTGCTCGAAGGGGCCAAGTCACTCGACGACCACCGACTGGCATTCCTGGAAGCTGCAGATCTCGCCGACGCCATGAGCACCGAGGGAAGCGAGTCGTGGCTCCATGCGTCCGCGATCGCCGAGTCGCTCGCCGGGCGGATCCCCATCGTCTACGGAGGCGGTCCGGTCTCCTCGGTCGTCGCACAGCGCTGGAAGACCCAGATCAACGAGAACGCCAAGGTCCCGGCGTGGTACTCGGCCCTCCCCGAGCTCGACCACAACGAGATCGTCGGCTGGGAGACTCTCCCCGATCTGACCCGGGAGCACCTGGGTGTCGTAGTGCTCACCGACGAGTCCGATCACGACAGCGTGCGGCGGCGCATCTCCCACACGAGGGACCTCACGAGCGAGGCGGTCCCATGGCTGGGCGAGGTCAAATCACGGGGCAGCTCACGTCTGGCCCGGCTCGTCTCGCTGACCGTCGTGGGCGATCTGGTCTCCTGGATGTTGGCCGGTCGACTTGGCGTCGACCCCACGCCCGTGGCCACAATTGAGAAGCTGAAGAAACTGCTGACCGAGGACTGAGGAATGAACTACGACATCGCCAACCCCGACCTGGCCGAGGCCGGCGCACGACGAGTGGCCTGGGCAGGCCGCCGCATGCAAGTGCTGGAGACCGTGCGTGACCGCTTCCGCGAGGAGAAGCCCCTCGACGGCCATGTCGTGGCCGCCTGTCTCCATGTGACCGCGGAAACCGCGAACCTGATGCTCGCCCTCAGGGACGGCGGTGCCGAGCCAATCCTCTGCGCGTCGAACCCGCTGTCGACCCAGGACGACGTAGCCGCCGCGCTGGTGGCCGCGGGCATTCCCGTCTTCGCCATCAGGGGTGAGGACGACGGCACGTACTACAAGCACATCCACGCAGCCCTCGACCATGCCCCAGCCGTGACGATGGACGACGGTGCCGACCTGGCGACCATCCTCCACACCGATCGTCGCGACATCGAGGTCATCGGCTCCACGGAGGAGACCACGACCGGGGTGATCCGCCTCAAGGCCATGGCTGCCGATGGCACGCTGCGCGTTCCCGTCGTGGCCGTGAACGACTCGGCGACCAAACATCTCTTCGACAACCACTACGGGACCGGGCAGTCGACCCTCGACGGAATCATCCGCGCGTCCAACATCCTGCTGGCGGGTCAGAACATCGTCATCGTGGGCTACGGGGACTGTGGCCGTGGCGTGGCGCTCCGCGCCGACGGGCTCGGGGCCAGGGTGATCGTGGTCGAGGTCGACCCGGTGCGGGCTCTCTCGGCGGCGATGACCGGCTACCGGGTGATGACGGCCTCGGAGGCAGCCGAGATCGGAGACGTGTTCATCACCGTCACCGGGAACAAGCACGTGCTGCGCATGGAGCACTTCGACCTGATGAAGGATGGAGCGATTCTGGCCAACAGCGGTCATTTCGACATCGAGCTCGACCTCGACTCGTTGCGGGCCGCAGCCAAGGAACGGCGCCCGGTTCGTGACAATCTGGAGGAGTTCGAGATGCAGGATGGACGCCGCATCCTGCTGGCTGCGGAGGGGCGTCTCGTCAACCTGGGCGCGGCCGAGGGCCATCCGGCCGATGTCATGGACATGTCTTTCTCGAACCAGGCGCTGGCCGCGGAGTATCTGATCACCAACCGTGATGATCTCGAGCCGAAGATCTACACCCTCCCGACCGAGATCGATGATCTGGTCGCCTCGATCAAGCTCGCTCATCTCGGTGGCGGGTTGGAGACCCTCACGGATGACCAGGTCGAGTATCTGAGCGGCTGGCAGCAGGGGACCTGACAGATCCGTCACAGCCCGGCCATAGATTCGGGTCGTGATCTGTCTCACGTGTCATGTCATCACCCCCGGGCCTGTATGTGACGAGTGCGCTGCCGGCATCAGACCCACGCCCGAGCGCGTGCTCCCCGGGGGACTGCGAGTGGTGGCCCCCTTCGAGCACGTCGGCACCGCGCGTCGTCTCATGCACCTGATGAAATACAGGGGCGTCACCGGCTATGCGGCCCTCGTGGCCGAGCTGCTCTCGGACCGTTTGCCACCGGCGCCCCTGGTCCCGGTGCCTCGATCCTTGAGCCGCCGTCTTCGCTATGGAGTCGACCCCTCTTTGGTCATCGCCCAAGCGCTGTCGGCGAGGTCTGGCGCGCCCGTTCTCCGATGTCTCTGGCCCCCGCTTCACACCCGGCGTCGCGCCGGTGGCGATCACTTCCGGCAACCGGGGCGGTTCCGCGTTCGACGCCCACCCGGCGTCGGGGTCATCCTCCTCGACGACGTGGTCACGACCGGTGCAACGCTGTTGGCCGCGGAGCGAGCCCTCGGATCGGAAAACGTGTTGTGCGCCGCGGCGGCCAACTCTGTCGCCGGAGTGTCTAGTCTTTCCGGGCTAGTCCAGACAGAAGGTAGGGATTGACTGGTGGCCACCGTTCTCATCGTCGACGATGCCGAGCTCTTTCGCGAGGCATTGCGCGCCGCGTTCAACCAAGAAGGCTTTGATGTCGTGGCCGTGGCCGGCGACGCGATGTCCGGGATCGATCACGCCCGGGAGCACGAGCCCGACCTCGTGATGCTCGATCTGCTCATGCCCGGGATGTCGGGGCTCGAGGTCGTCGGGACCATTCTCAAGGCAAGTCCGCGCAGCAGGGTCGTGTTGCTCACCGCGTCCGAGTCGGCCGAAGACCTCCTGGCGGCGGTCAAGGCCGGTGCATCGGGATACCTTACCAAGGACACGCCCCTGCCCCGTCTCGCCTCCGACATGAGAGACGTACTAGACGGTGGCGCCGCCATCTCACCCGCCATGGGTGGCAAGCTCTTCTCGGCCCTGCGCGACCTCCTCAAGCACAACGGCTCCACCGGCCTCCGACGCCCCGAGCTCACCGGTCGCGAGCTCGAGATCCTCGGCCTGGTCGGAGAGGGAAAGACTTCGAAGGAGATCGCCGACGAGCTGTTCATCTCCGAGAACACCGTCCGGAACCATGTCCGCAACATCCTCGACAAGCTCGGGATGAGGTCCCGGTTCGAGGCAGTCAACTGGGCACATCGCGAGGGCCTGATCGAGATCAGATGACGGCCCCTTGGGATCGGGCCGGGTCCCTCCGATTGGATGGCCGATCAAAATCGGGCCAAATCGACCGAACCGGTACAATGAGTTAGGCCTTATGCCCATCCTACAGAAGGTTCTTCGTGCTGGGGAAGGCAAGACCCTAAGGGGATTCCAGGGGATTGCTGATGCGGTCAACGACATCGAACCGCAATTCGAGACTCTCAGTGACGACGAACTGAAATCCAAGACAATCGAATTCAA
>JBAPYG010000376.1:0-17426 GCA_049284615.1 Acidimicrobiia bacterium | reverse complement strand
GACTTCCCGTACTTGCGCTTCAGCTCGCCCAACGCGGTGAGACGGTCTTCGAGCTCGGCGAGACGACCCGGGTCGCTGGCAAGCCCGTCTGCCGAGGTCCTCGCCTCACGGGCGATGTCGGCGACATTGGCGGCAAGACCCTCTGCCTCGTTGGACAGCTCGGTCATTCCCGGGTCGAGGCCTGACACCTTGCGCAGGCGAGCCACCATCTCCCCCACCGACTCGGACATCTGTTCGGCGAGCTGGAGGCTCTCGGAGAGATGCTCTCTGATCTCCTCGACGTTGCGGAGCCGTGAGGCGCTTGCCTCGAGCTCATAGTCCAGACCTGCCTCGAGACCCGCCGCGGTGATCTCTTCCGACTGATATCTGGCCAGGTCGAGCTCACGAGCCAGCTCCAGGCGATCGCCGCCCAGCTGGCGTTGCCGCTCGAGCGCGGTCTGCAGCTCGGACCAGGCCTTCGAGTAGGCAAGCCGGGCTGTGGTGCCCGGCTCGTCGAGCGCGCCGTCGACCAACTCGAGGAGATGACCGGGGCGGGTGAGGGCCAGCTGGTCGTGCTGTCCGACGATCTCGACGAAAACCCCGAGACGCTCCTGCAAGGTGGCGGCCGACACGATCGCCCCTTCGAGATAGGAGCGGCTGCGTCCTTCGGCCGGAATTGTCCGGCTGGCCCCGGTCTCGTCGGTGGCGGTGGCGAACAATCCGTCCACCCGTGCCTCATCGGCGAACGGGCCCACCGCCGACGAATCGGCCAGACCGCCCAGGATGAGACGGAGACCTCCCAGGAGCAGTGTCTTGCCGGCCCCCGTCTCTCCGGTGATGACCGTGAACCCCGGGGACGGGTCTATCGCGGCGTCCTCGAGCACCCCGAGGTTGACGACGCGGAGGTGGTCGAGCATCACCCCAGGCCGAACTTGTCCCGGACCAGGGCCGGGAAGGTCGTCGAGTCGAACGTGACGAACCGGGCCGGCCTCGACCCCCGCCCAACCGTCACCTGATCGCCATCGCCGATCTGGCCGAGCACGGACTTGTCGACGTTGACGCGAACCGGGCGGTCCCTGCGGGCGGTGATGGTGACCTCCGAGTCGGCGGGAAGGACTATCGGTCGGTCGAAGAGGGAATGTGCCGCCACCGGGGTCAGCACTAGAGCGTCGACTCCAGGATCGACGATCGGCCCACCGGCCGAGAACGAATACGCAGTCGACCCGGTGGGTGTGGCCACGATGAGCCCGTCGGCGCGATAGGTGGCGAACGGTATCCCGTCGATGACGACTTCGAGGTTGACGAGTCTGGTGCTGTCGATCTTCTCGACGACGACATCGTTTACTCCCTGCATGACCTTCCCGTGTGCGGTCGCCGAGACCGTCAACCGCTCGTCGACCTCGTAGTCTCCGGCGAAGAGACGGGTTACCACCCGGCTCAGCTCGGTGGGCTCGGCCTCGGTGAGGAACCCAAGGGTTCCCAGGTTGAACCCGAGCACCGGGACATCCCAGGCAATGGCCCGGTGCACCGCACCGAGCATGGTGCCGTCCCCGCCAACTGCGAGCACCATGTCGGGTGTGATATCGGGGCCGTCGACCACCGAGCCTCCGGCCGCTTCGATCTCCTCGGTGAGCCGGTCGGCGAACGACGAGATGCTGGAACGGCCGGTGCGAACGTTGAGCGCGAACTTCAACCCTGGTCCGATTCGTCGAGGATCTCTCCGAGTAGCACCACGAGCTCGGCGGCAGGCCCGGGGAGATCGGCAGGATCCAGTTCCTCGAGCTGTCTCAGCTTGGCTTCGATCTCGGCGATCTGGTCTGAGGTCAGGTCCATTTCATCTCCGATTATGACGGGTGGCCGGCCGATAGGACCAGATCTACCGCGGCCGGGAAGTCGGCCACCACGTGGTCGGCCCCCGCCTCTGCGGCCTCGACCGCCCCGGTCACTCCGGTGAGCACGAGGATCGACCGCCAGTCGGGCTCATCCGCGGCGAGGGCGATGTCGGTGTCCGCTCGATCGCCGATCACCCAGGCTTCCCCAACACCACGCGACCTGATCAACTCTCGCATCGCCGGGTTTGGCTTGCCCGCTACCAGCGGTTTCTCCCCGGTGGAGGCTGCGATCGCGGCGACGATCGCCCCGGCTCCGGGCATGAGCCCGTCCTCGGTCGGGAAGGTCACATCGTCGTTGGTGGCGACGAATCGGGCCCCGGAGCGAATTGCGGTCATGGCCTGGCCGAGCAGGTCGTAGCTGAGCTCTCGGGTCAGTCCCACCAGGACCGATCGGGCCCTGGTGGCATCGGTGGTCTCCTCGAGGCCGGCTCGACGCACCGCGTCGGCGACTCCCTCCTCACCGACCACCAGCACCGGCCCGTCGTCGTTGCCGAGCAAGGACACCGCAGCCAGCGACGAGCTGAGCACCTGGTCGCCCGTGACGGCGACTCCCGTGAGCCTGGTTATCTTCTCGGCTCCCGTTTCGGGCGTCCTCGTCGAGTTGTTGGTGATGAACAGGGTGTCGAGACCGGCTCGTTCCAATCGGCGGAGGGCGTGGGGCACGCCTGCCAGGACCTGGCTCCCGCGGTAGACGACCCCGTCCAGGTCACAGAGAACGGTCAGCCGAGAAATCGCGCCAGGACCCGTTGGTAGAGCTGGGTGGTCCGGTCGACCGAGTCGACGGACACCCGCTCGTCGTGACCATGGAACAGCGCCAACATCTCCGAGAAGTCCATGCGATCGTCGTAGAGACCGACGCCGTAGGCGATCGTGCCCTTCTTCCTCCAGAACCTTGCGTCCGTGGCGACGTTCATGGTGGTCGGCAGGAGACGGCGGTGACCTTCCATCTCTTCGATGGTGTCGGCTATGGCATCCCAGAGCGGGTTGTCCGAAGGGCTCTCCGTGGCCTCGAAGTCCTGGATCGGCTCGATGTCGATGTCGTCACGGGCCGATCCCATCGCCTTGTAGAGGTGAGAGTCGACAAATGAGCGATCGATGCCCGGAAGGGCGCGAATGTCCACGTTCGCCTGGGCCGAGCTGGCGATCACATTGGACTTGACCCCGGCGTTCAGCACGTTTGGCGAGATGGTGAGGTGGGTCACCGCGTGGGCGTAGCGGGCGAAGAGCGGGTCTTCCACGGCGAAGGTGTCCAGGGCCTCGTCGACTCGATCGATGTCGACCAATGCTTCTTTGACGTCCTCGGGGAGGTCGAGAGAGGCGACGAACTCACGCCACTCATGCGTGATCACGACCGGCATAGGCTCGGAGAAGATCCCGTTGACGGCCGTCACCATCTTCTGCAGTGCGTTGTCCGCACCGTAGGGGGCGGACCCGTGCCCCGGGGTGCCGGTCGCCCGCAGCAGCGACCAGAAGGCGCCCTTCTCCGCCGTGGCGATGGGTATCGCCGGCTCGCGGGCGTAGGAGATCTGGGGATAGGCGACCTCGGTCAGCATGTAGTCGACCTGGGCGATGTCCCAGCGTTGTTCGACGAACGGCTGAGCCCCGAGGGCGCCACCGGCCTCCTCGTCGGCGAGTGCGACGAACAGCAGGTCCCCGCGGGGATGAGCCTCTTCGGTGATGTAAGGCTTGGCCGCCACGGCCATCGCCGAGGTGACGTTGAGCATGTCTACCGCTCCGCGGCCGTACACGAAGCCGTCGACTATCTCCCCGCCAAAGGGATCCTGGGTCCAGCCGGAGGCTTCGACCGGGACCACGTCGATATGGGGAGACAGCCCGAGTGACGGAGCGTCGGGGTCGGAGCCTGCGATGCGATAGATGAGCGACTGGCGTCCTGGCGACGGCTCGAAGATCTCCCCCTCGACGCCGAAGAACTCCGTCAGTGTCTCGACGGAGCGATGCTCGTGCCCGCTCCCGGGCGTCCCGTCGTTCACACAGCGGTTGCGGATCAGCCGTTGGAGCAGCGGTATCGCTTCGTGAGTCATGTGAGCAGGGTATCCACGAGGTCGTACATCGTCGGCGTCAGCGGGAACTGATCTGCCTCTTCGAGAGGGACCCACCGCACGTCGTCGGCATCGTCGGCGGCATGCATCTCACCCCCGGTGACCGAACCGGCGAAGTCGATTAGGACGATGTGGTGGCCATCGGCGATGTGCTCGCCCACCCAGATCACCTCACCGACGTCCACCTCGAGACCGGTTTCCTCGAGCACCTCGCGACGGGCGGCGTCGCGCATGGCCTCGCCGAGCTCGACCTTGCCCCCCGGGACCGCCCATAGCCCCCGTCCGGGCTCGCGGCCCCTTTGCACGAGGAGGATCCGCCCGTCCTCTACAACGGCGACACCGACACCCACGATCGGCCGATCACTCCCTCGCGTCGTCATGGTGCATGATGATGGAACGGGCGGAGAATCCGCCCGACTCGAAGAAGTTCTTGGCGAGACGATGCCCGGGGAGGACATGAGCGTCGAACTTGGTGATACCCCGGTCACGGAGCACGGCGAGGACCGTCTCACGCATCTCCTCGCCCACCGCGACCTCACGGGCGTCGTGGTCGACGTAGATCAGCCTGATGGCCCCGACCTCCTCCCCGTCGGCCTGGGCCAGGAGACGCTCGACACGAGCCATCAGAAAGCCGAATGGGTAGCCGTCGATCTCCCCGATGATGACGATGGTGTCGGGCTCGGAGAGGGCATCCCGGAACGACTCTGCCACCGGCTCGTCGAGACCATCGGCCACCGGCCACATGGTGTGCAGCGCCACCATCTCCTCCTCGAGGGAGCGATAGAGAGTCTCCAGAGTCGGCAGATCCTCGTATTCGGCGACCCGAGCGGTGACTCTCATGCGTCCCTGCCGGTCAAGCGTGCCAGACCCCACACCGTCACCAGCCGCATGGCCTCGATCACGATGTTCGTTCCCATCTTCGAAGTGCCACGGGTCCGATCCCGGAAGCTGATCGGCACTTCGACGACTTGGAGGCCGAGCTGGTGTGCCCGCCAAGCCATCTCGACCTGGAATCCGTAGCCCGATGCCTCGGCGGTGTCATAGGGCAGGGCGCGGAGCGCCCCGGCGCGAAAGGCGCGGAAGCCGGCCGTGGCGTCCCTTGTCGGTATCCCCAGCATGATTCGGGCGTAGAGATTGCCCCCCTTCGAGATCAGCCGACGTCCCAGCGGCCAGTCCGGAGTGTCGCCGCCGGGCACGTATCTGGAGCCGATGGCGACGTCCGCCCCGTGGTCTATGGCCTCGACCAGACGGGGCAGGTCGGCAGGGTCATGGGAGAAGTCGGCGTCCATCTCGATGACGACCTCGGCGCCGTCCTCGAGAGCGCGATCGAAGCCTGCCGCGTAGGCGGGCCCGAGCCCGAGCTTCTTCTCACGGTGGAGCACGGTCACCCGGGGGTCGCCGGCGGCGAGGTCGTCTGCGATGTCCCCGGTCCCGTCGGGTGAGCCGTCGTCGATGATCAAGAGCCGGTAGCCGTGGGCCAGTATCCGGGGGGCGATGTCGGGAAGGTTCTCGGCCTCGTTGTAGGTCGGGAGAGCGACTGTGATCCGCTCAGTCGACACAGTCGAAACAGATCATCTTGCGTTTGTTGGCGAGCTGACTCGTGCGCTTCACCATGAAGCAAGATTGGCAGACGAACTCGTCGTCCTTCTGGCTCTGGGCGTCGACATTGAGCGTGAGCTCTTCGCGACGCATGGCGCGCATCTCGGCCACCTCGTCGACGAGCATTGCCTCATTGGCCTCCTCGTCGAGCAGCTGGAGCTCCTGATTCTCCAGCTCCTCGAGGGCCTCTGCGGTCTCCTCGTCGTGATCTTCGTCGTCCTCGTCGTCCTCGTCGTAGCTCTCTTCGTCGGCATCCTCTTCGTCGTCGAAGGCGACTACTTCGTCGTCGAGGACGGCCGGGAGGTCTTCGTCCTCGATGTCATCGCTCAACGCGTCTTCGTCGACCTCATCGATCTCGTCGAGGTCCCCTGCCTCTTCGACTTCTTCTACTTCTTCCACTTCTTGGTTCTTCTTGGCCATTCCTGACTCTCTGCCCGGGCTGGGCGGCGGGAGTATGCCACATTGCTCAAATCTTGAGACGTAACGCGGCCGGGAGAACCCGGCCCGACACCGGCGTATTCCCGATGTAGTCCCCATCGGCCTCCAATGGCCAGCTGACGTCGGTCTCGATGGTGAACGTAGCCGCTGAGAATCGCCGAACCGAACGATCGGCGAGATGGGTCCCCTTCACGATCTTGGGGACGAGGGCGGGAGCCCGGGTCTTGCGGCAGTTGATGATCTGCACGTCGAGTACACCGTCGACGAGGGTGGCCTTGGGTGCGACGTTCCATCCGCCCGCGAAGAACTGGGCGTTCGCCAAGATCACCGCCAGGGCTTCGGATTCGTACGTGCGCCTCTCGGTCTGCACCGTCACTCTCGCCACTGGGAACCTGGGTAGACGCGCGGCGAAGGCTGCCGGGTAGCGGGCCGATCCGACCCTTCGGGTGAACCTGGCCGCGGTCTGGGCGGCCGCGGCGCCCACCCCGACTTGGGCCACGTTGACGAAGTGCCTGGTCCCCCAGGCACCCTCCAAGACCCCCACGTCTATCGGATAGACGTCGTCGGTGGCCAGGTGCTTGGCCGCCTCACCCATGTCCTGAGGGATTCCGAAGGTGCGCAACAGGTCGCAGCCGGTGCCCACGGGGAGCACACCGATCACCGGTGGCTCGAGGCCTTCGATGCCCAGCAATATGTTGGCGGCGAGGTTCACGGTGCCATCACCACCGGCCAGGGCGAAATGGTCGGTTCCCGACTTGGCGGCTTCGGTCATGACGGCGACGGTCTCGGCGGTCGAGCCCGGGGCGACGATCTCGCCTTCGACGCCGGCGGCGGCGATGGCAGCCCGCACACGGTCGACCGACGTCGCCGTGCTCCCCGCGGCGCGATTCAGCACGACCAGCCACTTGGCCATCAGCCCACCCCCTGGGCGGCCACGACACCACGGTCGACGGAGCGCAGCGCGGCATCTGCCTCGTCCCTGATCTCGGACGCGGCCTCCCGCAACTGTCTGAGCAGATCGGCGAGCTGGCGACTCACGCGCACGAAGTCTCCGGGAGCCATCGATCGAGCAGTCAGGTCGTCGAAGCCGGCACCATTCGCCCACTGGTAGGCGACCCTCCCGAAGCCGGGGTCGGGGCGCCGCATCGGGGAGAGGCGATAGTCGGTCTCGAGCCGGTTCAGCTCCTTCCAGACCTCTTCGATCTGCTGCCAACGCTCGTCGAGCAAATCGGTCGGCCAGTCCGGGGAGGAGACCGTGTCCGTGCGTGGCTCGTAGACGAAGGACGAGACGAGCGCCACCAGCTCTGCGGTGTCGAGACCGTAGAGCAGTCCGCGTTCGAGACTCTCGGTGACCAACAGATCGGTCTCGTTGTACACCTTGCGGAGACGCTCCCCGCGGGGGGTCAACGACCAACCATCCAGGTAGTCCAGGTTGGTGAGCATCTCCTGGATGGAGAGGAACTCCTCGACCAGGCCGAAGCCCGAGCTGCGCCGCATGCTGCGATGTTGCTCGAGTCGCACCCTGAGCCGGCGGGCTCGTCGCAGGGCCGACACATGATGGGCTGCGTCGGGACAGTCGGCCACCGGGTGGTCCACGGTGAGATGGGCGCGAGGTGCTCGGTCTCGCTCCGGGGGCGGGACCTTGCGCAGCGAGCGAAGGGTGTCATGGATGAATCGACGGTCCCGGGGGCGGAACGGCTTGGGGAGGTCGATCGCGGCGACGACCTGGCTGTTGTCGGGGATCTGGCGATACCCGATGGTGGAAACGCGTCCCGACGTCGACAGCACGAGATATCGGGATCCGCCGTTCTTGGAGGAGAGACGCTTCAGGACGGCGTAACGCCCATCCCGGGACCCGCCGGCGACGTCGAGCACGGCACCCGGCCCGAGCAGCGACGCAATGCCGTCGCGACGGTGTGAGGGTGGCGCGGCCTCCACCATTGTCAGATACTGCTCGACGTCGCCCCGGTCACACCTTGCCTGGGCCTCTTCCTTTGCCAGCTGGTGCTCGAGGGCGTCGATCCGCTCCCCCGATTCGACCTTGCGATCCTCTCGCTGGAATGCGGCGAACGAGGCTCGCAGCAGCTCCCTGGCTCGATCTTCCTCGTAGTTGGCGACCAGGTTCGCCGTCATGTTGTATGTCGGTCGGAAGCTCGACTTGAGCTCATGGGCGCCCACCGAGGCGATCTCGGTGACCTGGCGGAACTTCACGAACGGTGAGTGGAGCACCACTCCGAAGCCTTCGACGTCGATGCCCCGTCGCCCGGCCCTCCCGGTGAGCTGGGTGTAATCGCCGGGCTGCAGGAGCTCGTGCGACTCGCCGTTGAACTTGCTCAGGTTCTCGATGACCACCGATCGCGCCGGCATGTTGATGCCGAGGGCGAGGGTCTCGGTGGCGAACACGGCCTTGACCAGGCCCCGTTTGAACAGTTCCTCCACGGTCTCCTTGAAGGCGGGCACCAGACCGGCGTGATGTGCGGCCACACCGCACTCCAGGGTGAAGGCCCACCGCTCGAAGCCGAGGACGGCCAGGTCGTCATCGGAGAGGTGGGCCGTCCGGTCTTCGACTATCTCACGTATCCGCGAGCGTTGCTCGGCGTCGGTGAGACGCACTCCCGAGTCGGCGAGCCTCATCGCCGCCGAGTCACAGCCGGCCCTGGAGAAGATGAAGTAGATGGCGGGGAGCATCCGGGCCTCGGCGAGCTCCTCGATGACCTCATGCCTGTTGGGGGTCTTGAAACGCTTCTGGCGCCCTCGCTCCAGGCCGAGCATGTGCTCGAGCCGCGGGTTGTTGCGCCGTCTCCCGTCGCGCTCCACGAACATGGGGAGGAGGTGCAGGGCGCGACTGCCCGATCGCTCCTTGACCATGTACATGGACTCCAGCGGGACCGGTCTCTCCGTGGAGCTGATCAGCTGGGTAGGGCCCCTCCGCTCCTCGATCCAGTCGGCGAACTGCCGGTTGTTGGAGATGGTCGCGGAGAGGCACACGAACCTCACATGCGAAGGACAGTGGATGATCACCTCTTCCCAGGCCGCCCCCCTCGATCGATCCTGGAGGTAGTGCGCCTCGTCGAGGATGACAGTCGCCACGTCGTCGAGACGGTCGGGGTCGGCGTAGATCATGTTTCGAATGACCTCGAGGGTGGCCACGATGACCGGGGCGTCCGGGTTGACCACGTTGTCCCCGGTGAGCAGCCCGACCTCCCCTTCGTCGTACACCTCGGACAGGTCGGCGAACTTCTGATTGGACAGTGCCTTGATGGGTGTGGTGTAGAAGACCCGCTGACCCCCGGCGCGGCCCAGGAAGGTGGCCGCCTCGGCGACCAGGGTCTTGCCGGCGCCGGTGGGCGCCGTCACCACCACCGAGTGGCCGTCGGCGATCGCCTCTGCCGCTTCGATCTGGAATTCGTCCGGAGCGAAATCGAACCGCTTCCAGAATGCGTCGAGACTCATTTCTTGAGGACCAGCCTCACCAGCCAGTAGACGATCTCATACATGAGGTAGAGGGGAACGGCGAGGATCATCAGGTTGAGGATGTCGCCGGTGGGCGTGATGACGGCTGCTCCTATCACCACGAGGACGATCGCCCACCGACGCCCCTTGGCCAATTGCTGGGATGTCACCACGCCGGCGGCGGCCGCAGCGAACAGGAAAACGGGATAGAGGAACGCCGCCCCGAAGGCGAGCAGGAACCTGAGCACGAACGAGTAGTACTCGCCGATCAGCAGGTTGTTCTCGACGTTGTCGAATATCCCGAGGAGGAACTCGAGACCTCGGGGCAGGACGAGATAGCCGAAGACGACACCACCGATGAAGAGCATCACGAGCGCGGTGACGATGGGGAAGGCCCACTTGCGCTCCCGATCGGTGAGGGCAGGGTTGACGAAGGCCCAGAGCTGGTAGAGGATGACCGGGCTGGCCAGGATGACCCCGCCGAACATGGCGATGCGCATCAGGACACCCCACTCTTCGGCGACTTTGAGTGCCTGCAAGTCGTTGTTCGGGGCGGCCTCATAGAAAGGCGCCTCGAGGATTCCCCGCAGCCAGTTGGCGAAGATGAAGGCGATGATGGCGCCGATGAGGACGGCGATGCCGATCTTGACTATCCGCCATCGCAGCTCCTCGACATGGGCGAGGATCGACTGCGGGTTGTCGGAGGTCATTGTGGCCCGGGCTCGTCGTCGGGCTCGGGTGTCGGCTCGGAGCCTTCCTCGGCCAGCCGGTTCATCTCCTCGAGATCACGCATGGCGTCCTCGGGTGTCGGCCCGGAGAGCGGTTTCGGGCCTTTCCATTCGTGTCCGCCTGCTCCCAGACCCTTCATGTCGTCACGGATCTCGGTGAAAGGCTTCTTCACCTCGTCGAGCGGGCTCCTCAGCTCGTTGCCCACTTCCTTGAAGTCGGAGAGCTCTGCCTCGAGACCGGCGGTGATCTCCCGGGCCGCCTTGCGCAACTCCGCCGTCCAACCGCCGATCTTGCGGGCGATCTCGGGGAGACGCGTCGGCCCGAACACCACGAGGGCGAGCAGGGCGATGATGATTATCTCTCCCGTTTGGAGCATGCCAGGGATGCTAAAGCCTTGGCCCCTGGTAAAGAGAGAAGGCGGTGACCGCCCGGATCACCGCCTTCTCAGCAGAGCACCGTCCCCCCGGCGCTCAACCCTGCGCTCTACTACCCGGCCAGGAGACGGAGCGGATCCGGCTCTGTCTCGAGGGCGGCCATGAAAGCGTCGATCTCCATCTCGGTGATCGGGTCGGGATTGATGACCTCGAACTGGACACCAGTCGCGAGCAGGACGCTGACGACTCTGGAATTGGCGTGTCGCCGCTGCTCGGACGTGCAGCTCGGGCACTTGAAGCGATAGTCGCCTTCCCTACCGCCGGGTCGCAGCTCGAGAGCCACATCTCCGGGAGTGAGGTGAATATCGCCGCACCGAGAGCACGTCGTCTTGATGGTGGTCATTTCTTGGTCTCCGGTCTCCGCATTCGGGTAGAGACGAGATCGGCAGCTGCTGATACGAACTAAAGAGATGACCCCTAGGTCGCTCGACCCTATTGGTATGTAGCCAGGAGCGATTCGCCGATCGCGACGACCCGTGCGCGGACCTCGTCTCCCTCGACGAGCCGGGCGTCGGTGCCCAGACGCAACAGGAGTCGGGCCGGCACCTCGGTGTCGGGTGAGTGAAACCGGATGGTGGTGACTTGGGGTGACTCGGCGACCACGTCGACCGGGTAGTACTCGAGAACCCAGCGCGCATCCGGGCTCAGCTCGATGGTGCAGACCACATCGCCCTCCTGGGGGGCGTACCCGACTCCGGGAGCGGGCACCTTCTCGGGTCGTTCGAACACCTCGTCGAGCACCTCGAGGTCGCGTATCCGGTCGATTCGAAATGTGCGTTGGTCGTCGACGAGACGGCAATGACCCAGGACATACCACCGCCCCAACGTGGCGAAGACGGTCCAAGGCTCGATGTCGCGCTCGGTCATCTCCTCCTTGGCCACCGATCGATAGGAGATGTGGACCACCTTCTGCTGTGATGCGGCCTCCCGGAGAACACCGACGTTCTGGGACTCGTCGATGACGTCCACGGCCAGGGTGGTGTCGGCATCGGGCATGACTGCCTTGGTCAGCTTGCGGACCGCCGACTCCAGGGCGGGGCTCGCCTCGCCGGAGCCGATGAGAGTCATGCCCGCGGCCAAGAGACCCAATGCCTCCGCCGGGGTGAGACGAGGGGCCTTCCCGAAGAAGTGGGCCGCATCGATCACAACCTCGTCCTCATCCATGTACGCCTCCATCAGGTCACCGGGCCCGTAGCCGGGCAGACCGCACACGAAGATGGTGTTCAGATCCTTGGTGAGCTGATCGCGGGTGTAGTCGAAGCGCTCCATGACTTCGTCGACGTCCACCGTCGACCGATCGAGGACATATGGGATCAATGCCAGGATCCGGGAGATCCGGGTGACGGTGCGACGGCTGGTCATGAGAGCTGCCCCAATGCCGCGCTCACCCGCCGTGCCAGATCGGCACGTAGCTCGTCGGGCTCCACGACCTCTGCGGACTCCCCGAAGCTGAGCACCCAGCCGATGAAGGCATCACGGTTGGCCACTTGGACGCTGCTGGTCAGCTCTCCTCTCGGCTCGGGGACGCCGAGACTCCTGGCGGCCCACCACGCCACGTCCTCGTCGAATCTGACCGTTGCGGTTACCACCGGGTCGGCACCCGCCTCCCATGGCTGGGAGTCGACGGCGGTCTTGATGTTGAATCCCTTCGGCTTCGTGAACGCACCGGGCTTCTCCCCGACCGACAGCTTCGAGATGCGATCGACGCGGTACATCCTCTCCCCCTCCGGGACCCGACCGACCAGATACCAGTGACCGCGCCGATGGGCGATCCCGTACGGTTCGACGGGCCGCTCGTGACCGCGATAGGTGAAGCTCACCTTGCGTCTGTCGGCGATGGCCCCGAACAGCTCCCCGAGTGTCTCCGCACCCTCTCCGAGATCGGCAGCGAGCGGCTCTATCCCTGCGCCCCTCTCGATCCCCCCCAGTTTGATGATCGCGCCGACCCCTGCCTCGGCCCCCCCGAGACGGACCATCCGCGCCGCCACCGAGAGCGCCAGCCGCTCCTCCTGATCGAGACCGGGATCGGGGATGGCGTACTCGTCGGGGTCGACGGTGTAACCCTCATCGATCTCCCACTCGTCGACGGCCTCCAGCTTGAGTGGCACCCCGAGTCGCCGCAGGACCGTCTTGTCCCGCTCGAACATACGGTGGAACGCCTCGTCGCTCTGGTCGGCATAGCCATGCACGGTGTTGCGCACATCGTTCGACGTGACGGGGACAGGCGACTCCAGGAGATAGATGAGGAGGTTGAGGACCCGCTCGACGACATTCTGCATACTCGAGACGTTATCGGGGTACACGCCCCCGTCGCCTGCACTCGAGTGGATAGTCCGCGTAGGGTCGGATGGCGACACGAGACACCGGGGACACGCCAGCAACAGGAGAAGAGGATGAGAAAACGCCTGAGCATCTTGCTCACGATGGCGATGATCGCTGCTATTTCGGTGGTGGCGTTGCCCGCCGCCGCATCGCATCAGTTCGTCGACGTGCCGGACGACCAGACGTTCCATGGGGACATCGACTGGCTGGCAGAGACCGGCGTCACCCGGGGCTGCAATCCCCCGGCCAACGACCGTTTCTGCCCGGACGACCCGGTGACACGTGGCCAGACGGCCGCGTTCTTCGTGCGCGCCCTGGAGTTGACCAGCACCGATGGTGCGACGGACTTCACCGACACGGCCAACTCGACGTTCGTGAACGACATCGCCAAGCTGTCGGCCGCCGGCATTACCAAGGGTTGTAACCCGCCGGCCAACGACGAGTTCTGTCCGGAACGCACGCTCACCCGCGGCGAGATGGCCGCGTTCTTCGTGCGCTCCCTGGGCTTGACCAGCATGGATGGCGCCACGGCGTTCACCGATACGGCAGGTTCGACGTTCGTCAACGACATCGCCAAGTTGTCGGCCGCAGGTATAACCCGTGGCTGTAACCCGCCGGCGAACGATCAGTTCTGCCCCGACCGTGAGATGACACGTGGTGAGATCGCCGCGTTCTTCAACCGGGCCTATCACAACGAGGTCGAGCTGCAGATCCTCGGGATCAACGACTTCCACGGCAACATCGCCACGACCGGGTCCTGGGGCCCGAGCTCGGCTCCCGTCGGGCGCGCCGACTATCTGGCCGCTCACGTGGACCAGGCCGAGGCAGGTGCGGACAACTCGATCCTGGTCTCCGCAGGAGACCTGATCGGCGCCAGCCCATTGATCTCGGGTCTGTTCCATGACGAGCCGACGATCGAGGCCATGAACCTCATAGGTCTCGAGCTCGCCGGTGTCGGTAACCATGAGTTCGACGAGGGTCCCGACGAGCTTCTGCGCATGCAGAACGGTGGAACCCATCCCGTCGATGGAAACCCTGACGGCGACGGCTTCGCCGGAGCCGACTTCCCGTTCCTGTCTGCGAACGTGACAGTCGACGCCACGGGCGACACCCTTTTCGACGCCTATGCGGTGAAGAACTACGAGGGCGTGGACGTTGCCTTCATCGGGCTGACACTCGAGGGCACCCCCGATATCGTCACCCAGGAGGGAGTCGCAGGGCTCACCTTCCACGACGAGATCGAGACCGTGAACGCCCTGGTCCCTGAGATTCAGGGAATGGGGATCGAGGCCATCGTGATCCTGCTCCATGAGGGCGGGTTCTCCGACGGCGGCGAGGAAGGCGACGACTGTGAGGGTGGTCTCAGTGACCCGCTCAACAGCATCGTCACCGGCTTCGACGACGCGGTAGACGTCGTCCTCGCAGGTCACGTCAACGACGAGTTCGTGTGTGAAGTCGATGGCAAGTGGGTGACGATGGCGGACAACGCCGGACGTCTGTTCACCGACGTCGACACGTCTCTCAACCGGTTCACCGGTGAGATGACCGTCACCGCGATCGACAACGTGCCCACCTACCACAGCGACGTCTCGGCGCCGGTCGCAGATGTGACCAACCTGGTCGCCGCGTGGCAGGCCCTGGCCGATGTCGAGGGCAACACCGTCATCGGGACCATCACGGCCGATATCCCCGAGGATTACGACGACTCGGGTGAGTCCGCAGTGGGCAACCTCATCGCCGATGCCCAACTCGCCGCCACCGAAGGTTCGGGGAGCGGGGACGCCGAGGTCGCGTTCATGAACCCCGGCGGTGTCCGCACCGACGCAGGGTTCGTCTACACGTCCACCGGGCCCGAGGCGGATGGCGAGGTGACCTACGCCGAGGCATTTGCCGTACAGCCATTCGGTAACAGCCTGGTGACCATGACCCTGTCCGGTCAGCAGATCCACGATCTGTTGGAGCAGCAATTCCAGGGCCCCGATCCTGAGGACTGGAGGATCCTCCAGGTCTCAGACGGGTTCACCTACACGTGGGATTACACCAGCGCCGTTGGTGACAAGGTCGACCCGGCCGACATCATGATCAATGGTGGGCCGATCGTCCTCGGCACCGACTATCGGGTGACCGTGAACAGCTTCCTCGCCGGAGGAGGCGACGGGTTCGCGGTGCTGCTCGACGGCACCGACCCGCTCGGCGGAGACCTCGATCTCGACGCCATGGTGGACTACATGGGAGCCAACTCCCCGGTGGCGCCACCGACGCTCGACCGCATCGACGTGTTGAACGCTCCGTGAGCGTCTAGACGCCATAACACAGGAAGGGGCGGCCCACTCGGGCCGCCCCTTCTTCGTCTTGAGCTCTTCTCCGGCCGACCGGCGTCTGTTTGGCCGACCTAAGACACCCTCAACACGCGTGAACTGAGCGTTGATCCCCTGCCACGCCGAACAGGTCAGACGCCAGGAAGCAAACGGCCAAAGTCGGCAACATCAAGAGACCTGCGCTGTCCCCCAACCAATCAGCGCGGCGGCAGCCCTCCGGCCGACCGGCGTCTGTTTGGCCGAACTGGGACACCCTCAACACGAGTGAACTGAGCGTTGATCCCCTGCCACGCCGAACAGAGTCAGACGCCGGGAGGCAACCGGCCAAAGTCGGCCGGCATCAACTAGAGCGAAGCGATCAGCTTGTCGACCCGCTCGTCTTCGGACTTGAAGGGGTCCTTGCACATGACGGTCCGTTGCGCCTGGTCGTTGAGCTTGAGGTGAACCCAGTCGACGGTGAAGTCCCGCTTGCGGGCCTTGGCCGCCTTGATGAACGCTCCCCGAAGCCGGGCCCGGGTGGTCTGCGGAGGGCGCACCACGGCGTCGGCGACCTTCTCGTCGTTGACGATGCGATCGGTGAGCCCGGCGTTCTCCATCAGGTAGTAGAGACCCCGGGTCCGGTCGACGTCGTGATAGGCCAGGTCCATCATCGACATCTTGGGATCCGACATCGGGATCCCCCGTCGCATCGAGTAGCGCTCCAAGAGCTTGTACTTCATCACCCAGTCGACCTCACGGTCGAGTGTCATCGGGTCCTTCTCCAGACCGGTGAGCAGGTGCTCCCAGCGGTCTACCGCGGCCTGCACCTGTGGTGGGAACCCGGGGCTGCGGGCGAAGCGCATCGCCCGGTCGAGGTATTCCCACTGGATGTCGAGCGCACTGAGCTCACGACCGTTGGCGAGACGCAGCTTGCGGGTGCACGTCGTGTCGTGGGACACCTCCCGGATGGCACGTATCGGGTTCTCCAATGTCAGGTCGCGAAACACGACGTCGCGCTCGATCATCTGCAAGAGGGCGACCATGGTTCCCACCTTGACGAAGGTGGCGTACTCGCTCATGTTGGAGTCACCGGCGATCACGTGGAGCCGGCGGTAACGCTCGGCGTCGGCATGCGGCTCGTCCCTGGTGTTGATGATGGGACGGGAGCGAGTCGTGGCCGAGGAGACGCCCTCCCAGATGTGATCGGCGCGTTGGGCCACCGTGTAGCCGGTGCCACGTGGTGTCTGGGTCAGCTTCCCGGCGCCAACGAAGATCTGCCGGGTGACCAGGAAGGGGATTAGGACGTCGACCGTCCGATGGAAGTCCTTGTGCCGGCTGACGAGATAGTTCTCATGACAGCCGTAGGAGTTGCCGGCCGAGTCGGTGTTGTTCTTGAAGACGTAGATCTCGCCACGGATGCCCTCTTCGTCGAGACGCTCTTCGGCACCGGACACCAGGCCCTCCAGGATCCGCTCACCCGCCTTGTCGTGGGCGACCACGTCTTCGAGGTTGTCGCACTCGGGGGTGGCGTACTCGGGATGGGACCCGACGTCGAGGTAGAGCCGCGCCCCATTCTCGAGGAAGACGTTGGACGAGCGGCCCCAGGAGACGACTCGACGGAACAGGTATCGGGCCACCTCGTCGGGGCTGAGACGACGCTGCCCGCGCAACGTGCAGGTGACGCCGTATTCGTTCTCTAGCCCGAAGATCCTGCGGTCCACTCGGTCAGGCTAAACCGAAGTGGGTCCTCTATCGCTATCCAATCTCGTCGGGGCTGAGACGCCGGAACGATCTGCGCCCGTTGGCTCCTTCGAGAACCGCCACTTCCCAGCCCTCGGACTCGCGGCCCTCGGCACGCGAAAAGGCCTCGATGCCGGCGGCCAAGGCGGCTTCGAGGGTCATCCCCTCGGCCCACAGCTCATCGAGGGCCTCGACCAGCTGCTCGGCCTTGCCCCCGATGGCGACGTACTTGCGCTCGTCGTAGAGAGTCCCGTCATAGGTGACCCTGAAGAGACGATGCTCGGTGCCGTCCTCGGAGATCTCGGCGAGGAGGATCTCGACTTCGAACGGCTTGGGGTCGCGGGTGAAGATCATCCCCAGTGTCTGGGCGAACGCCGTGGCCAGACCCATGGCAGTGACGTCGTCACGTGAGTAGAGGTAACCCATGAGGTCGGCCTGACGGATGCCCGCCTTGCGCAGCGTCTCGAACTCGTTGTACTTGCC
>JBAPYG010000375.1:0-3532 GCA_049284615.1 Acidimicrobiia bacterium | reverse complement strand
CAGAGACTCGCCGACATCTACTCGGGGCGTTTCGTCACTGCGGTACTCCTCATCACTTTGGGCGTCTTCGGCTTCTGGCTGTTCGCCGGCGACGGTGTAGGGACTGCCGTGAGGATCGCCGTCTCGGTCCTGATCATCGCCTGCCCATGCGCGCTGGGCCTGGCCACCCCCACGGCCGTGATGGTGGGCAGCGGGCGCGGCGCTGAACTGGGAATCCTGTTCAAGCAAGCCGAGGTCTTCGAGAGAGCTGGCGAGATCAACAGAGTCTTGTTCGACAAGACCGGCACCCTCACCACGGGGGTGATGACACCCATGTTCGTGAGAACCGATGGGGACCGGGCAGAGTTCCTCCGTCTCGTCGGGTCGGTCGAGGTGGCTTCGGGCCACCCTATCGGCATGGCGGTGGGTCTCGCCGCCGACGAGGAGCAGATCGGGCTGGTCGAGCCCACCCGACTCGAGACGGTGACCGGGCTCGGTGTCGTCGGCACCGTCGACGACGTCGAGGTGGTCGTCGGCAACGAGACGCTCTTGGACGAGATGGGAATCACCGGTGCCGAGAGGTGGTCGGACGACGTCTCAGACGGTATCGCCAGCGGATATACGACGTTCCTCGCCGGCTGGTCGGGTCGGGTCCGGGGCGTGGTGGCCGTGGCCGACTCGGTGCGGACGGAGTCGGCGGCGGCAGTGCAGCGTCTCGGGGAGCTGGGCATCGAAGCGGAGCTGATCACCGGCGACAATCAGGAGACGGCCGAGCGGGTCGGCGCCGCTATCGGCATCGACACCGTCTATTCGAAGGCCACACCGGAATCGAAGGCGAAGAGAGTGGGACAATTGCAGGAGAAGGGGGAAGTCGTGGCGTTCTTCGGGGATGGTGTCAACGACGCTCCCGCCCTTACCCAAGCCGACCTCGGCCTCGCCGTCGGTTCGGGCACAGGCGTGGCCGTCGAGGCCGGCGACATCGTCTTGCTCCGTGACGACCCGAGACTGGCACCCACCGCCGTCGAATTGGCCGGAGCGACGCTGAAGACGATCAAGGGCAACCTGGTGTGGGCGTTCCTCTACAACACGATCGCCATCCCGATCGCCGCCGTTGGTCTCCTCAACCCAACCGTGGCCGCCGCCGCCATGGCCTTCTCGTCGGTTTCCGTGGTGCTGAATGCACTCCGCCTCCGTCGCTTCCGGCCGTTCTACGAGACTCGCTCACTACCGGGGGAGGGCGTGTAGGTTGACCGCATGAGCTCGCTCCAGTGGCTCAACCGACCGGTTCTGCGTGACCCGCTCGCCCTGATCGCCTTCGAGGGCTGGGGCGACGCGGGGGATTCTGCGAGCCTCGCCGCCGAGCGGTTCCTCGACACCTACGACAGCGAGCTGATCGCTTCCTTCGACCCCGACGAGCACTACGACTTCCAGGTGCGACGACCGATGGTCGTCGTCAACGAGGGCGGCACGCGCCAGATCGACTGGCCCGAGAACCAACTCCACGTGATTCGGCTCCCCGAGCGTGACCTGGTGGTGCTTATCGGTGAAGAGCCCAACTACAAGTGGAAGGCATTCACGTCGGAGCTGGTCGAAGCTCTCACCATCCTGGGAGTCGGCAAGGTGGTGACACTCGGGGCCTTCATCGGCCAGGTCGCACACACCCTTCCGGTGCCTCTCGTCGGCTCGGCAACACGACCCGACTCACTCGCCCTCCACGGATTGGCTCCCTCGGCGTACCAGGGCCCCACCGGAATTCTCGGCGTGCTCAACCATGCTTTGGGCAACGCGGGCATCGACGTGATCTCGGTCTGGGCGGCAGTCCCCCACTACTTGTCGAATCAGGACTACCCACCAGCGGTCGAGGCCCTCGCCATCAAGGCATCGGAGCTTCTGGGCCTGTCGCTCGACATCGGCGACCTGGCGTCGCAGGCACGACAGTTTCGAGACACCGTCGACGAGGCGATCGAAGAGAACATCGAACTCCAGCAGTATGTGGAGCAATTGGAGAGCGAGGCCGCAGAGGAGGACGAGGAGCACGCCGAACGACTCGTCGAGGAGATCGAGGACTTCCTCAAAGACCGCTGACGACCCGAGCCCTGGGCGAAGGCCGGTCACCCGGCTCGACGGTTGATCTGGCAACGAGAAGACCGGCCCGTTGGGCCGGTCTTCATCGAGCTACTTCTTGCGCTTGTGTCTGTTGGCTTTCAGACGTTTGCGGTATTTGTGCTTTGACATCTTCTTGCGGCGCTTCTTGACGAGCGAACCCATTGAATAAACCTCTCTGAGGGGGGAAGACTCTCCACATGGTCGCGGCAACCCGGTTTTAGGTCAAACCAAACCGGCTAAAGGCCGATCGGCCAGCGCACATTGGCCGGAATCCGGGTAGTTCATCCCACGATCGTTCCTGGGATGCCGAACAGGTTGTATAGGGACCATCCCACGATCACGACCACCAAGTTCGACACGACGTGAGCCGCGATCGCTGGGGATAGAGACCGATACCGCTCGACGAGCCAAACCGCCACCAGTCCAAACGCAAACGCGCTCGCGAAGTCGAACACCGTCCAGTCGTGCCCCAGCGCGAAAACGACGGATGAGAGGATCGCCGCGGCGGGGATTCGTAGCCGAGAACGTAAGCCCGGATAGGCCACACCGCGGTGGATGAACTCTTCGACCACAGGTCCGACTATCACGAAAACCACTGCGAACACAAAGGATGTGTCGGCAAGTGAACGAGTCGCTACCCAAGGATTCCGTGTGCCGTCTACGAGATTCGGAGTTCGGTCGATGAGGTGTACGGCAACGACAATGAGATATTCGACTGTCGATAGGGCCATCCCGAGGAAGGCTCCGACGGCGATAGATCGGCGCGACGTCGGAAACAGTCCTCTCAGCTCCTCCAAGCGAACCCCGCGGATGAGCCAGAGCCAAGAGATGACAACCACCACGGCTCCGATACGGATGACTCCCGCCACAGCCCAGCCGGGCGCCGACGCCAGTGTGATCCCAAGGGCGAACGCCACGATCGAAACTGACTGGACTGATACGAAGTTGACGACCCAAGCCACGACGGCGTCCAGTGGACGGAGCAGGGTCAACACCGGCGGGAGGGTACGCGCAAGCCCCCACTCCGGGTGCGCTTGGCACGGGGACGGACGGCGTCCTAAGCCAACCAGTGGAGTGATCGGAGGCTGTGGGTTCCGGAGATTCCCTCGAGCTCGGCCGTGAATGGGGCGCCGAACTCGAACTGCGTGTTGTTCACACTCTCCGCTGTGCTGGATGACACGAGAATCTGTTCACTATCGGCTGCTGCTGCAACCCTCGCGGCCTTGTTGACCGTGAGGCCGAGGTAGTCGCCAACGTCTCTAATCACGTCTCCGGTGTGGATACCAGCCCGAACTCTCAGAGGGTGATCCGACCCTGAGGTTTGTCAGGGTCGGAACGCAGATCAAGCTCTCACGTTGTCGGCGCTGAGTAGCCCACACCTTGCCCTTCGGGACCACCATTTGGACAAGGTCGATGTCCTGACTTGCCCGTGAGACCCCCTATCGGC
>JBAPYG010000374.1:0-3658 GCA_049284615.1 Acidimicrobiia bacterium | reverse complement strand
CCACCAACTTCTCCGGCTGTCAGAACTCACTCGATGACTGGACCGACGAGTCCGGCGCAACCTGGGTCAGCCATTCCGGCAACTGGCAATGTCTCGGCAACGATGTGGCCCGTGCCCAACAAAGGGTGCCACTGGGTCACACAACGGTGAGCATCCCGTACTCCACGGGACTCCGCGTCTCCACCCACATCTACGACATCTCCCACCAGAACAACCGGTCCGGTCCCGGTCTGGCACTGCTCGGCGACGGCAACGGCGGTCTGGTCTACGTGATCTATGAGCGCGACAAGGCTCGCATCGTGGTCGGACATTCGTACGCGGGGGGCACCGGGAGCGCCGTCTTCCCATATTCGGGCGACCTCGAGTCGGGCACCATGGTCGTCGATCTGGTCGGCCCCAACCTGACGGTGACCTTCGCCGGGCAGGACGTCGGCTCCTATATCGTGCCGGCCTTCGCAGTGGACAACACCCGTTTCGGCTTGGTCGCCAACGACGACAACCAGAGCCGGTTCGACACCTTCACCATCGAGTTGCTGCCGTGACCACCTATCCCGAGAGGGTCTCCGGTCGCCACATCGACACCAAACGTCCCCTGGACTGGCTGACCCGGCATCTCAACCCGATGGGATTCCTCCAGTGGATGCTGGTGATCGTGCTCGCCCTCGCCCTCTGGCCCTCGTCTCTTGGTGGGCGGATGGGTCTGGTCATGGTGGCGGGCAACTCGATGGATCCCACCTACCAACTCGGGGATGCCGTCATCGCCTGGCGACAGCCGGTGGAGGTCGGTGACATCATCCTCTACAAGATTCCGGAGGGCTCGCCCGGGGAAGGGAAGACGGTCATCCACCGGGTCATCGGTGGTGACGGCAACGGTTGGATCACCCAGGGCGACAACAACGCGTTTCCGGATGAGTGGTACCCGTCGGATCTCGATGTGCTCGGCGTCGCCGAGATGAAGATCCCCCTCGGTGGCGAGGTTCTTCGCATCGTCAAGTCGTGGTGGTTCATCGCCGCCATGGGTGGTCTCGCCATGCTCCTCTTCCTCTGGCCCGATGCGGACTCCGAGGAGGGTCGCAAGGGCCGGCACAAGTCGTAGACCCTGTCGGTCAATCGAGCAGTGTCGGTCTGAAGAGGCGGTCGTGGGTGTGGAGGGCAAACCGATCGGTCATGCCCGCCACGTAGTCGACTGCACGGGTGAGAGAGTCGGCATCGGGCACCGTGTACGAATCGGGGACCTCTCCCGGATGGGCCTGGTAGTAGGCGACCAGGTCCTGGATCACGATGATCGCCTTCTCCTTCTGTGCCTCCGATTCGGGTCGGAGATAGACCCGGTCGAACATGAACTCGCGCAACTCGCCCATCACGTCGAGGTGCTCGTCGTCCATCCGGATCTCGCCGTCCCGGTGCGACGTCTCGACCACGGCCATGATCATCGACCCGATCCACTCTCTCGAGGTCGCGCCGAACGTCGTCAACGCCCGAACCGGGAGGTCGTGGTAGTCGAGAACACCGGCTCGCAGGGCGTCCGAGACGTCGTGGGTCAGATAGGCGATGCGGTCGGCATACCGGCAGAGCCAGCCTTCCGGGGTCTCCGGCGGGGGGTCGACCCGCCAAGAGTGGGCTCGGATCCCGTCGAGGACCTCGTGGCTGAGGTTCTGGGGCTCGAGGAGCTCGAGAGTGCGAACCCCATGAGCCGAGTGCAGCCACTCTCCCTCCACGAGCGGTGTCAGGGCGTCCTCCCCGGTGTGGCCAAAAGGCGAGTGACCGACGTCATGGGCCAGGCAGATGGCCTCGGTGAGGTCTTCGTTCAGACCTAGGGCGCTGGCCATGGCCCGGCCCACCTGGGTGACGTGGATGGTGTGGGTCATCCGGGTGACGAAGTGGTCGCCATCGGGATTGAGGAAGACCTGGGTCTTGTGCTTGAGACGTCGGAATGCCTTCGAATAGACGATGCGATCCCGGTCGCGCTCGAACGCCGTGCGGAACTCGTCGGCCTCCTCGGGCTCCCCCCGCCCGGCGCTCTCGTCGGCCATCGTCGCCGCGGGGGCGAGCAGCTCATGCTCGAGGCGCTCCCGCTCCTCACGAGTCCTCCGCAACATCTCGCTCATCGCCATTCTCAAGAGAGTACGTGCCATATGCGGCACGTACTACCTGAGGTTCGGGGGCCCATCACGTGAACCGCTGCCGGAGCTTCGAGGAGAAGTAGTCCATCGTGGCGACGACGATGGCGATGGCGAGCATCTGCACCGCCGCAGCCCGATAATTGCCGAGCTGGACATTCTGCTGCAGGAGGAAACCGATGCCACCACCGCCGGCGAACCCGAGGATGGTGGACATGCGGACGTTGATGTCCCAGCGGTACATGGTGAATGAGATGTAGGGCGGGACGATCTGCGGCACGACGGCGTAGATGATGGACTGGAGCCGGTTGGCGCCGGTGGCCCGCACTGCCTCGAGGGGGCCTTCGGCGATCGACTCCACCTGTTCGGAGTAGAGCTTGGCCAGGGCGGCCGCCGTGTGCAGGGCCAGAGCCAGTGATCCGGCGAACTCACCGAACCCGACCCAGACCACGAAGACGATGACCATCACCAGCGGCTCGATCGAGCGCAAGGTGTTGAAGATCGTCCGAGCTATGTAGTAGATGGTGAGACCGATCTTGATCTCGCCCTGACGTCTCCCCACGAAGGCCACCACCAGACCGAGGCCCGCGCCGACAAAGGTGGGTATGACGAAGGTCGCGGTCGGGTTGGCGATCTGGTACAGCCAGTCGATCCCGGCGCCGATGAGGGCGGCGATCAGCGCACCGGCCAGGGCCATCACCACATATGCCGTCACCGCTCTGACTCCGCCGGTCTCGTGTGTGACCAGCCAGAAGGCGGCGCGTCTGGCAATCCCGAGGACGATCGAGGCTGCGATGAGCGAGATGACGAAGGGCAGCAACACGGTCCCCACCTCGCCGATGGTGGCGAAGAGGCCAGGGATGAAACCGAAGGCACCGAACCAGGGCACGAGAGCCTCACCTACCGCGGTGAGCAACCCGAAGAGGCCTTCGAGGGCGAATGCAAGAGCGATCATCGTGGCCACCGAGCGGAGCGTGCGCAGCACGTGGGACCGAACCTCGGAGCCGAAGAAGATCTGACGAGCCAGGAAGACGGTGAGGACGCCTCCCGCGACCACCATCACGAGGCGAAGCAAGTTGGACTCACCCGCATCTGTGAGCAGCCACCGTTGCAGGCTCGTGTACTCGAGGCCGAGGTAGATCCCGATCGGGATGGCGAGCAGGCCGAGCCCGAGGCCGATCACGGTGGTCGACACGTCTTTCATTAGGTTCCTCGCCGACACGAACGAGAGTGGCAGGGCCACTGCGAGACCCGCCGTGGTCGCCACCAGGGCGAGGAAGACGGTGTCGATGATCTTCTCGAGCGTCAAGGTGGCCTGTTCGGATACTCGTGGGGACAGCTCGATCTGATCGCCCAGGAATGTCGTATCGATGAACTCGCCGGTGAGGCCGTCATAGACCGCGATGCGCCAACTCGACAAGTCGGTTCCCTCCGGGCCGGCGATGGTCACGACTGTCGAAGATCCGTCGGTCTCGATCGCCGTGATGCTGATGGTGGCGTCGGTGTCACCGAGTGGGTCGGGTGCGATCCCGTTCGCG
>JBAPYG010000373.1:0-1899 GCA_049284615.1 Acidimicrobiia bacterium | reverse complement strand
TCTCCGGACAGGGCCCGGACGAGCTGTCTGGTCTCTTCCATGATCTCGTTGCTGAGAGGGCTGCCTTCGGGGTTGATGGGCAGCCCGGAGAGGGCGGTCATGGTCGTATCCGAGCGAATGAAGATCTCCTCGAGGAAATGGTTGGTCGCGAAGCAAGCCCTGGGGTCGTCCTCTTCTTCACAGCGGGCCTGGGGGAATTGTGTCCCCCAGAACCAATCGCCTCGGGTCGAGGGATCGAGGTCGTACTCGAGCAAGTGGCCTTGGACATCGAAGACGAACTCCTGTGGGCCGATGATCGATCGAGCGATCTCGGAGTCGAGACGGGACTCGGGGTCGAATGGGTAGAACAACCCGGGAGGAAGGCCTCGAGCCGCGGCGACGGCACCGTCGATCGCTCCCAGGCATATGGCGAGAGCGCTGGCCGACCTCAGGAACTCTCGTCGATTGAGACCGGTGCGACGGATGGCATCGTCGATCTCGGCCCGGGCGATGGCTTCGGCTCGACGGCGGGCGGGTCTGATCGGTTCCGGCTCGTACTCCCCGTTGGAGCACTGTTCGAAGGCAATCGGTAGTCCCGGGTCCTGATCGCGCCAGCGAATCGTCATGGACGGCCAATCATCGCGCAGTCACCCGTCTTTGGGTGTATCGGGGAACGGTCCTTACTCTGGAACGATGTCTCGCCGCCCCCCACTGACGTTCATCTTCACGGTCACCCTGACCGGGATCCTGAGCAACACTCTGGTCACTCCGGCGATCCCCGACATACTCGACGACTTCAACAAGCCCGCGGACAGCGCGGGGATCCTGGTGGCGGTGGGCTCGGTCGCCGGGATCGTCATGGCGCCCATCGCCGGCTTTCTCGCCGACAGGTTCGGGCGACGCATCGTCCTCACCGTGTGCTTGGCGATATTCGGCGTCTTCGGTGGGCTCGCCGCGCTGGCGCCCACCTTCGAGGCGCTCCTCGTCGCTCGCTTCATGCAAGGCATCGGCTCGGCGGCGCTGGTGAATCTCGCGGTGGTCCTGATCGGAGACAACTGGACAGGGGCTGCGCGCACCAAGTTGATCGGCCGGAACTCCGCCGTGCTCACGATCGGCCTGGCTGCCATGCCCCTCCTCTCGGGGACATGCACCGAGGCGTTCGGCTGGCGCGCCACATTCGGCATCTACACGATTGCCCTCGGCACGGCGGCTGCGGCGTGGATCATCCTCGACCGACGCCGGCCGGAGAGCCCACCGCACGTGAGAGAGCAGTTCGGTGGTGCCCTGGCGGCGTTGCGGGACCCGGTGCTGCGTGCTGCGATCCTGGCCGGGTTCCTGGTCTTCATCGCCATCTTCGGTCTCTTCCTGACAGTCCTCCCCGTCCACCTCGACGAAGTGTTCGGCCTGGGGGCCGGCGCACGGGGCCTGGTGATCTCCCTGCCTGCGATCACCGCCACCCTGGCGTCTTTCAATCTCGGTCGTATCCGTGGTGTGACCAGCTCCCGCTCGGTGGTGATCTTCTCCTCCGTGGCCCTGATCATCGCCTATGTGACTCTGGGCCTGACCACGACCCTGGCGATCGCCCTGGCCGCCGCATTGCTGTATGGCACCTCCGAGGGGTTCTTCATCCCCATGCTCCAGGACGTGACGATGGAAGCAGCGCCTGATGAGCATCGCGCCGCCGTGATCGCGGTCTGGGTGGGATTTGCCCGCATGGGTCAGACGATCGGACCACTCCTCGCCGGTTTCTCGGTCGGCCTGGTCGGGACCGGTCCGACCTTCATAGCCGGTTCCGGCATCGCCGTGTTGATACTCCTGCTCGGGATCTTCGGGCCGTTCCCGCGCGAGTCGAGACGTCACGCGACAGCAGGTGTGTGAGCCGCCGGGGCCGCCGGATCGTCTCATCCCCTCGCGTTGTGC
>JBAPYG010000372.1:0-4431 GCA_049284615.1 Acidimicrobiia bacterium | reverse complement strand
GGAGACCGGGTGACGTACACGGACGGCCTGGGAACGATGGGGAAGGGTGTGCTCGGCTCGCAAGCTCTCGAGAGGGGCGACGAGGAGAAGGTCGCCAAGCCGACCCGGCTCACGGTCGCGGTGGCGCCACCGGCGAACAAGGACCGTCAGCGGTTCCTGGTCGAGAAGCTCTCTGAGTTGGGCGTCGAACGCCTCATCTGGCTCGAGACCGTCCACGGCAAGGACCGGGTGGCCAGCCAATCGAAGGTCTTCTCGTGGATCCTGGCCGCCACCGAGCAATCGCGTGGCGCCTGGCTGATGGAAGTCGCCGATGAGACACGACGACCCGATCAACTCGAGCCGGGCTGGGTGGCCTGTCATCCCGGGGGGTCCCGTGAAGTCCCGCAGACATCGACGGTCGTGATCGGACCGGAGGGCGGGTTTGCCGAAGGCGAGTTGCCCGAGGGAGTGAGTACCTGGGACCTCGGCCCGACGATCCTGAGGGTCGAGACGGCTGCCATTGTGGCCGCGGCGAAACTCATAGGATGAATGGTGCAATCCATGACCGCACGTAATAAGATGGCCTAGGCGAATCGGGAGCGGATACCTTTGGTCGAAGAGTTCAACTACGCGCTTGGGCAGAGACTCCGAGCGGCCCGTCGCCACCGTGGGTGGTCGCTTGGTGACGTTGAGTCACAGACATCGGGTGAGTTCAAGGCATCCGTGGTCGGTGCCTACGAGCGCGGGGAGCGGGCCATCTCGGTGCAACGCTTCGCCCGTCTCTCCGACATCTACGGCACGCCCGCCTCCGATCTCCTCCCGGCTCCAGCCGACCCCGGTCTGGTGATCGACCTCGACGCGTTGGACGATGTGGACGGTGACCTGGTCGAGCGGTACCTGGCTGCCATCCAGATGATGCGCAAGAGCCCCGGCGTGGACGAGGTGCGTGACTCCGACCGCGCCGTCATCAGCTCGCTGCTCCAATCGGTTCGGACCAGTTCTCCCGACTGAATAGGCCGCATCCAGACTTCGGTGGCACACCTGACCTGGTTCTGTGCCCAGAGGCCGGTAGAATGGGAGATCCACCCGCCTGACCAAGGCGTCTACCCGTGTCCCCAGAACCCATCGAATCGCGATTACGCGTACCCAGCCACCATCTTCTGCTCGACCTGATCGGCGAGTCGGACAGACACCTACGGCAGGTCGAGGACCTCATCCCCGAGGTCCGCTTCGTGGCGCGCGGCGATGAGATAGTCCTCACCGGTGCCGCCGAAGACGTCGAAAGGGGCCGCACGGTCCTCGACGAGATGCTGATCCTCGTCCAGGAGGGTCAGACCCTCGACGAGCGACGCGTGACCGAGGTCGTCAAAATGGTCACCGAGGACATTCCCAGCCCTTCCGGTGTGCTCAGCGACGGGATACCCGTGGGACGGGGGAGGATGATCCGTCCCAAGACCCATGGACAGCAGAAGTACATGGAGGCGATCCGGGAGAACACCCTGACCTTCGGGATCGGCCCAGCCGGCACCGGCAAGACCTACCTGGCCATGGCCGCCGCCGTGGACAGTCTCATCAATGGCTCTGTTCGCCGGATAATCCTCACCCGCCCCGCGGTCGAAGCCGGCGAGAGACTCGGCTTTCTCCCGGGCGATCTCACCGCCAAGGTCGACCCCTATCTGCGCCCACTGTACGACGCACTCTGGGACATGCTCGGGCCCGAGGAGACCGCATCTCTGATCGACCGGGGAACTATCGAGATCGCTCCACTCGCTTATATGCGTGGAAGGACCTTGAACGATGCATGCGTCATCCTCGACGAGGCACAGAACACAACTCCCGAGCAAATGAAGATGTTTCTGACGCGACTCGGGTTCAATTCCAAGATGATCATCACCGGTGACATCAGCCAAACGGACTTGCCAACGGGGAAGCACTCCGGTCTTCGTGTCGTTCGGAACATCCTGAGCGACATCCCGGGTGTCACGTTCGTGGAGTTGACGTCGCGTGATGTCGTTCGTCATCGCATCGTCGCCTCGATCGTCGAGGCCTATCAGCGTTTCGAGACGTCGGAGCCCTGATGAAGCGGTCCACGCTGGTCCGTGGCTCCATCTTCCTGGCGACGGTGGTCGCGGCGTGGGCCGTGTTGTCGCTGGGCACGACGGCCGACGCTCCCACGGTGGCCGTAGGCGATCTGGCCGCCCAGGACTTCGAGGCCGGCCGGACCGAGACGGTCGACGATGTGGAGAGCACAGAAGCTCTCCGGGAGGCGGCCCGCGAAGCGGTGCCGGCGCCGCGGCAGCAGGATCCGGAGGTCGAGGCCGCCGTCACCTCCAACGTGCGGGCTATCTTCGACGACGTTCAAGCTCTCGCCATCGGCGAAGAGTCGACAACTGGTGAGCCAGACATTCCTGAGCTCCCCGAGGAGGAAGTCGTCACGGAGACGACCCAAGACGAGTCGAGCAGCACGACGACCACCGAGACCCCGCCCAGCGCGACCGTGCTTGGTGCCCTGTACATCGATGTCGACGGTGACGGCACCTTCAACCCCGATGTCGCGGCCGATCGGGTGGACGTCGGTATCGGCGGTGTCACCGTCGAGTTGAGGACCCACGAGGGAACGGAGACCGTGGCAACTGACGACCAGGGTGTTTGGTCGTACGAGTATGCCGGAGGGCCCGTCGTCGTGGTCGTCGACACCGCGGATCCCGAGATTCCAGAGGGCTACCTGCTGAGCACGGACAACACCGGGCAGCTGGTCGAATGCGAGCCGGGGGAGACATGTGGCGCCGAGAACGTGGGATTTCGAGTGAGCCTGCGACCGATCTCCGAAGTCGTCGACTCCGTGGTCGCCCAGCATGCCCTCAAGGAGGAGACCGTCCTCTTCCTCGCCATGACCGCTGCCGATGACGTCGAGCGAAACGCACTCGGGCTGCCCCTCCACCTACCCACCATCGCCCGATCGGCCGACAACGAGACCACGATCCGCCTCGCCGGGCGCATCGAGCCGGAGGAGCTCCAGCAGGTCAAGGCGAACGTACGGTCCAACCCCCCATTCGTCTTCCACGACGACACCCTGCGCGACGACGAAGGCAGTGCCGCCGCCGGAGAAGTGGTCGCCACCAACCTCCAGGCCAACTACTTGATCAACAATGAGCTGTGGGCCCAACAGAAGCAGGAAGCGGCCGATGCAGTCGAGACGGTGACAGTCGAGTTCATCCAGGGTCAGAAGATCGTCGACCAAGGCGAGCCCCTCACCGCCCTCGACATCGCGGCCATCGAGGCAACGTCGGTGCCCACGCTTGACGAGCAACCCGAGAGCGGCCTGATGGCGGTCCTCGTGGTGCTGGTGGCGTTGCTGTGGGTGTATCTGGCCACATTCAGGCCGGAGTTCTGGGCGAGGCCGCGAATGGTCGCACTCCTCGGCATCATGCTCGTCCTTGCCGCCGGGTCGGTTCGTCTCACGGTGGCGCTGCACGAGTCGTTCACCTGGTACGTCCTGCCGGCGGTTGCCTTTGGCTTCGTGACCGCCGTGTTGTTCGACCAGAGGATCGCCATCCTCATGGCTCTCTCGGTCGGCGTGCTGACCGCCGTCGGGACCCTGGACATCGGTGTGACCGTCTACGGGATACTCGCCGCCCTCGCACCCATCCCATTCGTGTCGGCCGTGTCGACCAGGGGGTCGTTCCGCAACGCGGTGGTGTTGTCGTCGCTGGTCGCCGCGGTGGTGGCCGCGGCGACATCCTGGTTCTTCCACGTGGCACCAAACGAGATGCCCTTGGAAGTCATCGGGGTGTCGGTGGCCTGGGCGTTCGGGGTCTCGGTGGTGTCGTCGCTGCTCGGGTTGGCCGCTCTCCAATTCTTCGAGTCCGCGTTCGACATCACGACGACGCTGGGACTTCTCGACCTGACCGATCGCAACCACAAGGCACTCCAGATGCTCCAGGAGAAGGCGTTCGGCACCTTCAATCACTCGCTGATGGTCGGCACGCTGTCGGACGCCGCAGCCAGGGCCATCGGCGCCAACGCACTCCTCGCCCGTGCCATGGCCTACTACCACGATCTGGGCAAGACCGAGCACCCCACGTTCTTCATCGAGAACCAGTTCGGCATGAACAACCCGCACGATCAGCTCGACCCCACGGAGTCCGCCGACATCATCCGCAGCCATGTCACCTCGGGTGTGGCGCTGGCCCGTCAGTACAAGATCCCAACCGATGTCACCGAAGGCATCGTCAGTCATCACGGAGACGGCGTGATGCGCTACTTCTACGAGAAGGCCCGCCAGCAGCAAGGGGTCGACGTCGACATCGACGACTTCCGCCACATCGGCCACAAGCCACGTTCCGCGGAGACTGCCATCCTCATGCTGGCCGACTCGCTGGAGGCGGCGTGCCGGGCGAACTTCCAATCCGCCGAGCCCACACCGGATGCCATCGAGAAGGTGGTGGATAG
>JBAPYG010000371.1:0-2043 GCA_049284615.1 Acidimicrobiia bacterium | reverse complement strand
CATTTGGGGCGGAGGCCCGCGTCCTCGACCGGGACCAGCTCCTCTCTGACCATCCCTTCCTCACCGAAGACTCCGCGGCCGGCCTGGTGGTCCCCAGAGCGGGATGGTTCCGCGCCCAGGACCTCGGGCAGTGGATGCTCGACCGGATTCGAGACTCGGGAGGGCGACTCCTGGTCCACTCCGTGGTGGGCCTCCGCCCCGGGGAGGTCGACCTCTCCGACGGCACGACCATCTCCACCGGGGACGTCGTCATCGCCGCCGGGCCCCTGTCCGGAGAGGTCGGGGCCATGGCCGGTCTCGACCTGCCTCTCTCATCGGAGCTTCACCTCAAGGTCGCGTTCAGGGATCACAGGGCGGTGATCCCCCGCACCGCACCCATGACCATCTGGAGCGACACCCAGACCCTCTCTTGGAACGAGGAGGAGCGAGAGGAGCTTGCGTCGATGGGTCGTACCGACCTGCTGGGTGAGATGCCGGTCTTCTGTCACTTCAGACCGGAGGGAGGCCCCGACTCGCCCTATGTCGTCGCCCTCTGGGAGTACCACGGCAAGGTCATGGAGCCGACCTGGCCGCTACCGGAAGACCCCCTCTACCCCGAGGTTGTGATGCGTGGGCTGACCACGATGGTCCCCGGGCTGTCTGTGTACCTGGAGGGGCTTCCGGAGTCATTCGTCGACGGGGGCTACTACACCAAGACCGCTGAGAACCGACCGCTGATCGGGCCCTCCGGTGCACCCGGGCTCCATCTCATGACCGGGATGTCGGGGTTCGGCGTGATGGTTTCGGCAGGAGCAGGCGATCTGCTCGCCCGACACATCGCCGACGCGGAGCTGCCCGCTTACTCCGACGCCTTCCTGCTCGGTCGCTACGAGGACGGCGACTACGTGGCGGCGATGGGCAGCGCCGCCTCCGGGCAGCTGTGACCGGATCCGCGGCGGGGAGGCGAGCTCAGGAGAACTTGGTGGCCGGTCTCTCCTCGAGGACCTCGTCGACGTAGATGTCGGCTTTCTCGTTGTAGAACGACACCATGCCCATGACATTCTGTGACTCGGGCAGGGGTGAGTCGTATCCCCACACCACGTCTTCGTGTGTGTTTCCGTTGACCGTGACAGACCAATACCGCGCCGATCCCTTGTAGGGGCAGTGGGTGGCGCGGTCGGTCGGGGTCATCAGGTCCATTCGGACGTCGGTCTTGGGCAGGTAGTACCGGGTGGGCAGACCGGTCTCGAAGAGAAACGCCGCATTGGTGCTGTCGGCGACCGTGACTCCGTCGAGCTCAACGCGAACTCGGCGACTCGAAGGGAGGATGTCGACGCGCGTGTATGGGTCGCGTGGGTGGACGAAGACCTCCTCCTCTTCCTCGAACCAATGATCCATGGTCTTCCAGACGAAGACGATGTGATCTGCCAGTTCGGGGATCTTCGGCTCGAGATAGCGATAGGCGGCACCCTCCGCTCCATTCACCTTGACGGCGTATTGCGTGGCCTCTCCCCGAGAGGGGCTCTTCGTGGTCTCCCCGGTCTCCACCAGCCGGTCGATACTCACGTCCTGGGCGGGGAAGTAGTACGTGGGGTAGTACGGGACCTCCCACACGAGGAGTGGCTTGGTGGTGTCGGCGACGATCTCACCGCCGAGCATCACCCGGATCCGACGGGAGGAAGGTTCGACTCGAACCCGGCCGTGGTCGTTCATAGGGAGGCTCCTGATCTCTGACTGCCTCTGTTGCAACCCGACACGGCGGGATGAGATTCCGGGTCAGTAGACGACCATCGTGTCCAGCCGCCGCTCGATCGCCATCTGCCTCGCCCCCCAGTACTCGTCGAACCGTCGTGTCATCGCCTTTGGCTTCTCGGCGTAGATACGCCGACCGAGGACCTCGGCGGCCAGCCGCAATTCGGAGCGTCGCTGCGTGGCGAGGGCGTCGAAGAGCGATCGCTCGCGCGGGTTGGGGCAGAGGTCGGGTCGCGAGCGCAGCAGGGCCTGCAGCTCGGCCAGGTCGTGATCCTCTCCGAGGACGTTGCCCAATCTCTCCAGGGTCATGGC